>NZ_JBIWJF010000023.1:0-125336 GCF_044764985.1 Kitasatospora sp. NPDC093550 | reverse complement strand
CCACCCGCTACGACAAGACCCGCGAGTCCTACCAGGCCGCCGTCACCATCGCCTCGATCCTCCTCTGGATCTGACCTTTGAAGACGATCTCTAGAACGCCGAGTTGGCGAACCAGTGGTCCAGCAGCTCCTGGTCGCCGGCCGTGGTGATCCCGGCGGCCGTCCGGTCGATCCGGCCGTAGAGGAGGAGCAGCAGCTCGGCGGCGGTGGCGGAGACGGTGGCGTCGGCGGGCGCGGCGCCGGCCTCCAGGCCGAAGCCGTCGGGGCGCAGCCGCACCAGCCAGCTGCCGTCCGCGCCGCCGTCACCGTCGGTGCGGGTGAAGCGGATCGTCCGCTGCTCGCCGCGCAGTTCGGCCGTCCGCGGAGCGAAGGCGGCCGCGTACGGCAGGTTGGTGAGGAACTCGGCCACGCCGTCCGCCGCGAGCGCCGGGTCGATCTCGGCCGCATGGCCCAGTGCGAGGTCGGCGTCGACGCGGTGGACGAGGGTCTCGAAGAGCATCCGGCGCACCCAGAACCGGGCGTGCTGGTCGGCGCCCCAGGCCCACATCGGCTCGTCGAGGTCACCGTCCGCGAAGGTCGCGTCGGCCTCGGCGGCGGCGTCGGCGAGCCAGGCCGGGTAGTCCTCGGCCCGCTCGGGGAGCTTGAGGTCGACCTCCCGGCTGGTGGGCCGCTCCTGGATCCGCTGGCGCAGCAGGACGGTGAACCAGCGCTGGACGCTGCCCGCGTGGCGGACGAGGTCGGCGAGGGTCCAGCCGGGGCAGGTGGGGACCGGGGTGGCCGGGTCGGCGGACCGGACGGCGGCGACGAACCGGTCCGTTTCGGCGGACACCGCGGCGACGTGCTCGTTCGGGGTCATGGACGCGTGCTCCAGGAGGGGGTCGGGAGGGTCGGGACGTAACCGGATGGAACGGAGGGAACCGGAAGAAACCGGACGGAACCTGGGGGAACGGAACCAGGGGGATCCGGCCCGAGGAGTCGGATCAGTCGAGCGGCTTGTCGACGACGGCCTTGGTGTGGCTGAAGGTGTCGATCGAGTACTCGCCGTGGTAGCGGCCCATGCCGCTCTCACCGACGCCGCCGAACGGCAGGTCGGGCATGGCCAGGTGGGAGACCGGCAGGCCGAAGCTGAGCGCGCCGGAGGAGGTCTCCTCGGTCAGGCGCCGCTTGGTGTCCGCGGACTCGGTGAAGGCGTACAGGGCGAGCGGCTTGTCGCGCTCGTTGATGAACGCGATCGCCGCGTCGAGGTCGGGGACGGTGAGGACGGGCAGGATCGGGCCGAAGATCTCGCTCTGCATCACCGGGGCGCTCGCGGGGACGTCGGCGAGGACGGTCGGGGCGAGGTAGCGCGCCCCGCGGTCGTGCTCGCCGCCGATGACGGTGCGCCCGCTGTCGAGCAGCGCGGTGAGCCGGTCGAAGTGCCGCTCGTTGACGATCCGCCCGTAGTCGCCGCTCTCGGCCGGCTTCTCGCCGAACAACTCCCTTACGGCTTCCGCCAGTTCCGCCTCCAGGGCGGCCGCGGTGTCGCCGATGGCGAGGACGTAGTCGGGGGCGACGCAGGTCTGGCCGGCATTGAGGAACTTGCCGCGGGCGATCCGCCGGGCGGTGACGGCGAGATCGGCGCCGGGGTCGACCACGACGGGGCTCTTGCCGCCGAGTTCCAGGGTGACCGGGGTCAGGTGCTTGGCGGCGGCGGTCATGACGATCCGCCCCACCGCGCCGTTGCCGGTGTAGAAGATGTGGTCGAAGCGCTGCTCCAGCAGGGCGGTGGTCTCCGGGACGGCGCCCTCGACGACCGCGACCGCCTCCTCGCCCAGGTACCGCGGCAGCAGCTCGGCGATGGCGGCGGAGGTCGCGGGGGCGAGCTCGCTGGGCTTGACGAGGGCGGTGTTCCCGGCGGCCAGCGCACCGACCAGCGGGGCCAGGGCGAGCTGGAGCGGGTAGTTCCAGGGCGCGATGATCAGCACCACGCCCAGCGGGTCGCGGACCACCCGGGCCGCGGCGGGCCGGAAGAACTCCGGCACGGCGGCCGGCCTCGGCTCCAGCCACTGCGCCAGGTGCGCGACGGTGTGGTCGAGTTCGTTGATCGTGAAGCCGATCTCGGTGCGGTACGCCTCGGCGGCGCTCTTGCCGAGGTCGCTGTGCAGGGCCTGCTGGAACAGCTCGGCCTGCTCGGTGAGCAGGGTGCGCAGGGCGGCCAGCTTGTCCAGGCGCCAGGCGAGCGGCCTGGTCCGGCCGGAGTCGAATGCGGCCCGCAGCCGGGCGACCACTGTGGGGATGCTGTCGTGCATGGGGAGCTCGCGGTCTCTGAGGCGTGGTTTCCGTTTGCCGACATGGACGTTTCACCATGTGAAGCAATGATCCGACGCTAAGGGTGAAAGGTTGAGTTTGTCAATCATCGAGCCTACCGCCGAGCGCCCGTCCGGCCCCGACCCCGGCGAGGTGCCGAGGTCGGGGCCGGAGCCGGAGCCGGAGCCAGGGCCGAGAGCAGCGTCGGGGCCGGGATCAGGACCAGGGCCGGGATCAGGACCGGACGATCAGGGGCAGTACTTCCAGGCGAGGTGGTAGACGGTGTTGATGTTGCCGTCCGTCGAGTCCATGGTCATGAAGCTGGTGGTGTGATTCGGGTCCGAGGTGCCGGCCGAGACCCGCAGTTCGGTGTTGATGTTGAAGTTGCGCTCCTCGCCGCAGGGGGCCCAGACCAGCGCGGCGACGTCGACGGTGTCGTTCGCCTGCCAGCTGTCGTCCTGCGGGCCGTTGAAGCGGTGGGAGGAGTAGGCGGTCTGGGCCTGGCCCTGGAAGTAGTAGTTGGCCCGCTCGATGCCGGTCGCGCCCTTCTCCAGGTGGGCGAAGCCGCGGTAGTCGGCGGAGGCGATCGCGTAGGTGAAGCCCTGGGGGACGTGCACCCGCAGGTCGAGCTGGCAGTTCTTCCGGAAGTCGGTCGGCTTGGACCCCACCCCCACCTGGGCGAGGTAGTTGCTGTAGGTGACGGTGAAGGCGGTGTTGTCCGGGGAGACCGCCACGGCGGCCGTCCCGGCCGGACACCCGGAGCCGTTGACGGTCGCGACGTCGATGACGATCCGGTCGGGCGGGGTGGGCAGCGAGTCGACGCCGAAGGCCGACGGGCCGGACAGCGAGGCGGCGACGGCGGTCGCGGCGGCCAGCACACGGAGCAGCATGGGCTTCCCCTTCGATCGTGCACGGGATCGGGGCGCGGGTCCGGGTGTTGGTCCCGCCCGGCGCCCTGCTTGACATGGATATGTCAGCACACTCGAAGAGCAACGCCTAGGGTCGGGGCGCGGGAAGACGCGCCGATCCCACCCCAGCCGGCCCACGGGTGAACTCCAGCCCCAGGAAGACGAGTTCGCGGGTCGGCGACGGAGGGCGGACAGACCTTCGGGGGCGCCGGGGCGCCCCCGAAGGCCGGCCGGTCCGCTGCATCGGAGCCGGCCGCGGTCCCTGGGTGCTTCTGTGCGATCGGGACGACCCCACAAATCTGCGACCTGTGACGGGCCCGCCACCCCTGTGCGATGCCCCGGCACCGGACAGCGACCGTGCGGAGGCCGGGCCGATCGCCGGTCGCACACCGGGCGACCTCGCCGTTTGCCACGGCCGGCGGCCCGCGTTGTTTCAGGCAAGCCGGACAGGACTGCAAGAAATCCGTTCACGCGGGTCGGGGCGCGGAAAACCCGGACAGCATCGGGAGACGTGGGCGTTCGGATCGATCCCGCGGCCGTGACCTGGGACAACACCGGTCAATCAACTGCCGTTTTTTCAGCCCTTGGTGGCGGTCCCTCAGATCTGGCACCGGCCCGGCTTCGGGTGTTGAACACTGGCACCGTGCCGACCCGGGAGCTGCAATCTCCTTGCTCGGCCGGAGGCCCGGGTGGCCGGAATTCTGTGCGCTGAACGACAAGAGGAAAATTCATATGACCATGCCGCGCAGGCGGCGTGATCAGGCGAGCGCCGGCGCGGTGATCCCCGCGTCGGTCGTGGTCCTGGTCCTGGCCGTGCTGGCTTCGATCGTCATCCTGGCGTTGGCCGGTTTGTCCACGGAGATGATCATCACCATCTCCGGCCTGGCCGTGGGAGCCGCCTCCGAGCTGGTCAGACGGCTGGTCAAGGCCGTCAACGCCGGGCGTCGGCGCGAGTGAGCGTCCCGGATGGTCGGACGGCCGAAGAAGGCAGTGCAGCCGGGCGCACCGGGCGCGGAGCTCGCCCTCTACCTGCGGGAGCTCCGCGAGCACAGCGGCAGGACGTACACGCAGATGCGGGCGGCCGGAGGGCCGTCCGAGTCGACCCTGTCCCGCACCGACACGGGGCGGCTCCAGAAGTGGCCGGCGGTCGAGGCCTACGTCCGGGCCTGCGGAGCCGGTGCCGCCAAGCGGCGCAGGGCCCGCGAGCTGTGGGAGAAGTCGGTGGCCCGCCCCGAGGAGGAACCGGGCGGGAAGGGAACCGCCGGCGGATGGCGGGATCCCCGTGACCTGAGCGAGCTGCACCACCTCGGCGAGGCCATGCGGGCCGCCCGCGCCGCGTGCGGCAGGCCCACCTACCGCGAGCTCGCGCAGCGGGCCGAGGAGGTCGGCCTGCCGCTCTTCCGCAGCACGATGAACGATGCGATGCGCCCCGGCAAGGTGCCGGGACTGCGGGTGTTCTGCGACTTCATGCGGGTGATCGCCACGTACCCGAACGCCCCGGCGGCCGCCCGTGAGAACGCCCTCTGGGCGCAGGCCTGGCAGCGCGTCCAAGCCAGGGTCGAACGGGTCGAAAGGGTCGAAAGGGTCGAACGGCTCGAAAGGGCCGAACCCGTCGAACCGGCTGAACGGACCGGCCGGACCGACCGGCCCGAGCAGGCCGAACCCGCCGCCCGACCGCCCGCACACCCGAGGCCGCCGCTCCGGCCCCTGCCGTCCCCCGGCGCGGCCGCCGCCCCGGGCCCGCCCGACCACGGCGGCGCCGTCCGCAGACGCCGCAAGCAGCGCCTGGTGAAGGCCCCCTGGACGCCGCCCGGCCCGCTCCGGGTGCTGATGGAGACGCTGCACGCCTCCTACCAGGCGGCCGGCGCCCCCTCGCTGGCCGAGATCGTCACCGCCATCAGCTGGGACGACTCGCTCAGCGCGCTCCCCAAACGGGACACCGTCCACCGGGTGCTGCGCTCCGGCCGGCTTCCCACCGATCCCGACCACCCGGTGGCGGTGGCGGTCGCCCTCGCCTACCTGGCCGGCTCCGACACCAGGGCGGCCGCGGCCCGGGTGCGCGCGCTGTGGGCACAGGCCGCGGCAGAGCCGCCGTTCGGCCACGCCATCGGCGACCTGACCGATCCGCTGGCCCTCGGCGTCCACCCGACCTTCGACGTCCCGGACGAGCCCGGCGCCCTGCCGGAGGTCGCCCCGTACATCGAACGCGGGCACGACCGCTTCCTCACCGCCGCCGTGCGGCGCGCGGTCGACGGCACCAGCGGGATCGTCGTCGCCCGCGGCGACGCGGAGACCGGCAAGACCCGCAGCTGCTGGGAGGCCGTCCGGACCCTGCCCGAGGGCTGGCGCCTGTGGTACTCGGCGGATCCCTCGGACACCCGGGGCGTGCTCCACGCGCTGGCGTCGGCGGGCCCCGCCACCGCGGTGTGGCTGGACCGGATCGACCGCTACCTCGACCCCGCCCAGGAGGAGCTCGCCCAGGAGTTCCAGGACTCGATCCGGTCGGTCCTGTCCGACCGCCGGCGGGCCCCGGTCCTGGTGATCGGCACCGTGGCGAGCACGGCGGACGTGCTCCAGCGCCCGACCCGCGGGGTGCGCGACGCCCTCGCCTCCGCCCGGAGGATGATCGACCAGGCCTCCTTCGAGGTCCCGGCCACCTTCACCGCCGAGGAGCGCCGCGCCCTGCAGGAACTCGCGGGCCACGACCTGCGGCTGGCCATGGCCCAGGCGGAAGCCCGGGGCGCGGTCGCGCAGTACCTGACGAACAACCGGGCCGCCCCCGTCCCCCGGAAGACCAACACCTTCCGCGCCGCCGTCGCCGAGGCCGACACCGACACCCTGGTGGTCGGCGCCGCGCTGCTCGAAGCCAGCGGCCGGACCACCGAGGCCGCCACCTGGTACCAGGCCGCGGCCGAGGCCGGCGACACCCAGGCGTTCCAGCCCGCCGCGACCCTCCTGAGCGAGAACGGCTCCCTCTCGGAGGCGATCTCCTGGCTCCGCGAACAGGCCGGGACGGACGACGCCAACGCCGCCCTGGAGGCCGGCCACTGGCTGCGGCAGAAGGGCCGGGACGAGGAGGCCATCACCCTCTACCAGCGGGCCGCCCGGAGCGAGGGCCAGGGGCAGGGACAGGGCCAGGCGGTCCGGTCCGCGGCCTCCCTCCTGCGCCGCAACGGCCGCACGGAGGAGGCCCTCGCGTGGTTGCGCGAACGCGCCGAGCAGGGCGACACCAGCGCCCTGATGGAGCAGGCCAGCCTGCTCTGGAACACCGGCGACCGGGACGCCGCCCTGCGTTGCTACCGGAAGGCCGCGGAGGCGGGCGAGACCACCGCGCTGCTGGAGGCGGGCGAGTACCTGCACACCGCCGACGAGACGGCGCAGGCGATGCGCTGGTACCGGCTCGCGGTCGACGCGGGCAACGACGGCGGTCTGCGCCCGCTGGCCAACCTCCTCCGCGCGGAGGGGCACGACGAGGAGGCCCTGCACTACTACCAGCTGGCCGCGGACCGGCTGTCCGACATGGTCGCCATGCGCCACGCCGCGTCCCTCTACCAGCTCACCCACCGCCCGGAGATGGCCGTGATCTGGTACAAGAAGGCGGCCGCCCTCGGCGACGAGTCGGCCTTCATGCAGATCGCCGCGATCCACCAGCGCGCCCGGGACACCGACACCGCCCTCGCCTGGTACACCAAGGCGGCCGACTGCCGCCAGCGCGACGCCCACCGCGAAGCCGTCTGGATGCTCTGGGACGCCGGCCGCCTGGACGACGCCTTCGCCTGGCTGCACCGGCGCGTCCTGGCCGGGGACCGCAGGGCGGTCCGGGAGACGGCCGACCTGCTGCACGAGACCGGCCGGCTCACGGAGGCCCTCGACTGGTACCGGCGCGCCGCGGGCGAGGGCAGCGTCTACGCCGCCAACCGCGCCACCCAGCTGCGGGAACAGCTCGACAGGCGCAAGCGCCAGGGGCGGTGAGGCCCGACGCGGCCCGCCCGGGGCGGCCCCCGGCCTGGGTGACCCCGCACGAGGCGTCCTTGACGTCCTTGGTGGCCCCGGCCGAGGCGGCCCCGGCCCGGGGACCCCGGCCGGTCGCGGGGGTGTCGGCGGCGGAGGTTAGGGTCCTTGTCCATGGACGAAGACACCACCCGCTGGTACCGCCTCGCCGAGCTCCTCCCGGCCCCGGCCGCCCAGGACGTCAAGGACTGCTGGGACATCGGGGAGCAGGAGAGCGGGCTCGGGATGCTGGTCGAGGGCCTGCTCGCCCGCCAGATCCCGGTCGCCGCGGTGGACCGGGCGCGGATCTCCGTACTCGCCGAGCAGTGGGGCGTCCGCGAACAGCTCGCCCCCGGCCTCGTGCGCTGCCTGGGCGACGGCGGACCCGCCCCGCTGCAGCTGCTCGACGACGGCGACGAGGCCGAGGTGGTGACGGGCTGGCCGGAACCGGAGCTGGCGAAGCTGGTGCTGGTGCCGTGGATCGGCTGCACCCGCTGCGGCCGGATCCTGCTGCGCGCCCACGCCTGGGAGCCCTGGGACGACCTCTCCTTCCTCGCCGAGCACTACGTGGTCAGCACGCCGGACCGCGCCTCGGCGCAGCGGATCTTCCCCTTCGACTCCGTCTCCGAGGCCTTCGCCGAGCTGCTGCACGGCTGCCCGGAGGCCTGACCGGGCGGGCGGACGGCGACCCCCTGCCCCCCGGCCCGCGCCCGCGCCCGTTACCGTTACGGCCCCATCGGGACCGGTGGATCGCCGCGAGACCAGCCGGCCGGCCCCTGACGGACCGGCCCCGGATCACCCGAGAAGGAGACGACGGCGTTGGCCACGAGGACGGTTGCGATCTTCTCCCTGGGCGGCACCATCGCCATGACCACCGATCCGGCCACCGGCGGGGTGGTGCCCGCCCTGTCCGCCCACGAGCTGCTCGCCGCCGTCCCCGCCCTGCGGGACCTCGACGTCGAGCTGCGCGTCCACGACTTCCGGCGGCTGCCCGGCGCCTCCCTCGGCTTCGACGACCTGGACGCCCTCTCGGACGCGCTCGCCGAAGCCTTCCGGACCGGTTGCGACGGCGCGGTGGTCACCCAGGGCACCGACACCATCGAGGAGACCGCCTACCTGCTCGACCTGCGGCACCCCGGCGAGCAGCCGATCGTCGTCACCGGGGCCATGCGCAACCCCACCCTCCCCGGGGCGGACGGCCCGGCGAACGTCCACGCGGCCGTCATCGCCGCCGCGGCACCGGAGTTGACCGGCGCCGGCGCCGTGGTCGTCCTCGGCGACGAGATCCACGCCGCCCGTCACGTCCGCAAGTCCCACAGCACCAGCCCCGCCGCGTTCACCTCGCCGGCCACCGGCCCCCTCGGAGGCCTCTACGAGGGACGCGTCCACCTCCACGGCCCGCTCGCCCCGCGGACCACCTTCGCCGGTCCGTCGACCGGGCGCGCGGCCCGCGTCGGCCTGTACACCGCCACCCTCGGCGACGACGGCACCCTGCTCGCCGCGATGGCGGAGGCCTGCGACGGGCTGGTCATCGCCGCGTTCGGCGTCGGCCACGTCCCCGAGGGCTTCGTCGGGATCCTGGAACGGGCCGCGACGCGGATCCCCGTCGTCCTGGCCGGCCGCATCGGCAACGGGCCCGTCCTGCAAGGGACGTACGGTTTCCCCGGCTCGGAGAGGGACCTGCTGTCCCGCGGACTGATCCGCGCCGGCCACCTCGACGGCTACAAGGCCCGCCTGCTCCTGCACCACCTGCTCGGCCAGGGCCGGAGCACGGCCGAGATCGCCGCCTCCTTCGGCACCGAGGCGCACTGATCGGGCCTCCACCTATGCCGGACGGTACGTCAACTTCGCACGGAACTACACCATTTGAGTGAAAGTTCGTCCACCGAGCGCAGGAGCGGCGGCGGGCCGCCGTACCCTCGGTGGCGATCCGTCCGCAGCCGCAGGAAGCTGCCGGAACTCCCCGATGCGGAAAGGCCGTCGACAGCATGACCCACGCCACGGGCGGGAACGACGCGACCACCGGCGGGCCCTCCCGCCGCGGGCTCCTCAAGCTCGGCCTCGGGGTCACCCTCGGGGCGGGCGCCATCGGTGCCCGCACTCCCGCCGCGATCGCCAACGGGCCGTACGACCCGCCCGGTCCGACCATCGCGGTCAAGCTGAAGAACCTCAGCGGCCCGGTCGAGACCGGGCCGCTCGGCGCACCGTGGACCGACCTCGGCATCCCCGTCCGGTGCCCCGACGGCACCATGCTCTTCGTCTGCGGCGACACCTTCGACGGCGACCGGGTCGGCACCGGCCAGTGGAACGCCCCGGTCGGCCTGCGCTCCGGCAGCGCCGACCTCGACAACCTGCGCATCGACGGCATCGTCCGCGGTGACCACGGCACCAGCCTCGTCGAGGAGCCGCACAACCCGGTCGGCGAAGGCTTCACGACGGCGATCCCGTCCGACGCCTTCGTCGTCGACGGCATGATGTACCTGCACCTGATGCGCGGCGTCATCTACGAGACCCACCACACCGACTTCTGGCGCTCCACCGACAACGGCCGGTCCTGGGAATACCTCTGCCAATGGCCCGGCGACCTGCACGGCGGCCAGTTCCAGCAGAAGTCCTACGCCGTCGCCGACGACGGCTACTGCTACGTCCTGTCCACCGTCTTCAACCGCGAGGTGGAATCGGGCATGCTGCTCCACCGGGTCCGGAAGGAGAGCCTCGGCGAGCCGGCCGCCTACGAGCCGTGGGGCTACGCCGACGGTGCCTGGCGCTGGAACGCCCCCGCCCCGACCACCGTCTTCGGCACCCGCAAGTGGGGCGAGCTCTGCTTCCGCGCCATGGACGGCAAGTACGTCCTCACCTGGCTGAACATGGACCCGCTGTCCATCCGGGCGATGGTCTTCCCGCTCCCGACCTCCGACCTGACGAGGACGCTCGAGCAGGCCATGATCCTCCCCGGCACCCCCGGCCAGGAGGTCGGCAACCTGGTGGCCAGCCCGTACGGCGGCTTCGTCGTGCCCGGCTCGACCTTCGGCAACTTCCACATCGTCGTCAGCCAGTGGTACGACCCGACGAACTACCGGATCATGCAGTACCGGATCGGGCTGCTCTCCTGAGCCCGGGTGTGGACGCCCGGCCGCGGCCGGCCCGGTCAGCGACCGGAGGGAGCCGGCCCGCCCGGGCGGCCGAGCGGCCGGGCGGCCCGGTCAGCCCGCCGGGGTGAGGGTCAGTTTCGGACGCGGCTTGAGGCTGGTCAGGCACAGCAGGTACTTGTCGCTCCCCCGCTTGTACGTGAAGTAGCTGTCGGCGTCGGGGTACTTGCGGCACTCCTTCTCACCGTCGGTGGTGTCGTCGGCCCGGCCGACGACACGGGCGTCCGCCTGCGGGTCGGAGCAGCGGACCACCGTGACGTCCGGGTGGTCGTCGTTCAGACCGGACATCGCCAGCACGCTGCTGTTGTGGATGCAGTCGCCGGCCTTGGCGAACTCGGGGTCGTCCTTCAACAGGACGAAGAGCAGCGTGACGAGGACCGCCGGGATCACCAGGCCGACGATCGTGGGCCGCAGGTAGACCGGCTTGCCGGTGTCCATCGGCGTGCCGGGGGCTCCGGGAACCGGCTCGGACAGCTTGTTGATCTTCAACCGCTGCGGGACGTTGAACAGCATGACGATCGGGTTGACGATCATCGACGGGATGCCCCACCAGCCCTGCCAGAGGGTGTCGGAGGTCATCTCCCGGTGGGTGGCGATGCCGCAGCTGCGGCAGAACGGACCCCGTCGCTTGAGGTAGCGCATCACGACGACGAAGCCCTGGTGCCCGCGGATGGTGGCGTTCACAGCCGGGACGGAGCCGCAGACGGCGCAGGTGAGCTGCCCCTCGCCGTACCCGGGTGCCCCCTGGAGCGGGGCGGCGGAGGCGGTCTCCGCGGGGTCGGTGGTGTCGGGCAGCTCGGCGGACTGAGCAGAAATGGTGAATCCCCCGTGGTGATCAAGAAAGTGTGCCGGGGAAATCTACCGCCCTTCGAACACCAGGAACGGACCATCGGCCCTCCAGGGGCCGGAAGGTCACCGAACCGTGATCACAAACCGGTCGCCCGGGGCGAATTCCCACGCCGTGCGGGGTGCCCCTCGGCGCCCCGGACGCCTACGAGCCGTGGGGCTGGTCGGACGCCCCGCCTACGGCGCCTCCGCCGTGGCCTGGCGCCAGCGGCTGGGCGCCGACCGCCACCACGCGACCGCCACCACGCGACCGCCGGCCCGGCGACCTTCGAGGAACTCGCGGGCCGCTTCGATCTGATCCTCACCACCGTCTCCGCCCCGCTGGACTTCGCCGCCTACTTCTCGCTGCTGCGCACCGACGGGACCATGGTCAACGTCGGACTCCCGGAGGAGCCCGTGCAGTTCACGCTGCAGTCCCTGAACGGCAACCGGCGCAGCATGAGCAGCTCGGGCATCGGCGGCGGCCTCCTCCCCCCGACGTCACCGCGGAGTTCGGGCCGGGCGAGCGGGGAATGAATGGTTGTCATCCATTCCCTCACTCACCCGGGACGACCATGAACACGCTCGTGCGCCGCGCGCTGGCAGCGGGGGCAGCCCTGCTGGCCTGCGTCGCCATGACGGCGGGGACCGGCTCCGCCGCCTCCGCCGTCGCCACTCCGTCCGCCACCACCCCTGTCGCGCTCACCGGGCCCCAGCTGGCGGCCTCCTGGACCGGTCCGCTCAGCACCCGCGGCCGCTACGTGGTCGACGCCACCGGCAGCCGCTTCAAACTGCGGTCCGGCAACTGGGCCGGCGCGCAGGGCACCTGGGAGGGCAGCGGCTCCACCACCGACCCGGCGAACAACCAGGCCGGCCAGGTCTCGTACAACCTGCCGCTCGGCCTGGACCGCGCCCCGATCGCCGACATCCTGGCCGGTTTCCATCGCCTCGGCGTCAACAGCATCAGGCTGCCCTTCGCCAACGCCCTGATCCACGACACCGTGCCCGTCCCGGACGTCGCCGTCGCCGCCAACCCGCAGCTGCGGGGCCGGACCCCGCTGCAGGTGTACGACGCCGTGGTGGCCGCGCTGACCGACGACGGCTTCGCGGTCGTCCTGAACAACCACACCACCGGCTACCGGTTCTGCTGCGGCCTGGACGGCAACGAGCGCTGGAACAGCGGCCAGTCCACCCAGCAGTGGGAGGACGACTGGGTGTTCCTGGTGAACCGCTACCGGGCGAACAAGCGGGTGGTCGGCGCCGACCTGCGCAACGAGGTCCGCCGCGACACCTGGGACGACCCCAACTGGGGCCTGGGCGACGGCCACGACGAGTACGCCGCCTTCGAGGAGGCCGGAAACCGCATCCTCCAGGCCGACCCGGACATGCTCGTCATCATGGAGGGCATCAACTGGTACGGCATCCCGGCCGCGCCGTTCAGCCACGGCCGCCCGATGCTCACCCCGGTCCGCACCCTCTCCCACACCCTGGTCGACTCCGGCAAGCTGGTCTACTCCGCGCACTTCTACGCCTACACCGGCCCGGCCAACACCGGTGCGGCCAGTGGCCCGGGCGCCACCGGCGACCCGCGCTACCAGGACTTCACCCCCGAGCAGCTGGCGCAGGTGGTGGACGACGAGGCCCTGTTCGTCACCCGGTCCGGCCAGCACTTCACCGCCCCGGTGTGGATCAGCGAGTTCGGCGCCGGCGGCCGCGGCGACACCGACGCCAAGGCGCACGCCTGGTTCGACGCCTTCACCGCGATCCTGGCCGCGAACGACACCGACTTCGCCGTCTGGCCCCTGGTCGGCTGGCAGAACGCCGGTGTACCGAACGACAGTTGGGCGCTGCTCTCGTACGACTCGGCCGGCCGGTCACTGAGCCTGGAGGACCCGGGGGACTGGCGCGCCCCGTACTGGAACCGGCTGGTCACCGCCCCTTCCCGCACCGGGACGGTCGCCCCGGTGGACCACTGGAACCTGCTCGACCTCGACCACGCCGACCAGAACGTCTCCCGGCGGATGCTCGCCCTGCCGGACTGGAGCGCCGGCAACCGCAAGGGCGACTGCCCCGACGGCCAACGCCTGACCGGCCTCGGTCGCGGCAGCAGCCGGGGCCTGTGCACCGACGCCGGCCGGCCCGCGACCGGCGGCACCACCACCGCCGACTGGACGACCGTCACCGACGAGCGGTACGTCACCGGCGGCGACTGGGCCTCCGGCTACAACAAACTCCAGTGCCCGGACGGCGGGTTCGCGGTCGGCTACAGCGTGCGGAGCAACGCGATGTCCGCCCTGCTCTGCGCGCCGGCGGCCACCGCGCTGCCGACCGGCGGCCGCACCGTGTGGTTCGACCACGGCGACAACCGGCCCGCGAGCGGCGGCTCGACGGGCAGCGACTGGGCACCCGGCTCCTACAAGGGCCAGTGCGCCGACGACGAGTACCTCGCCGGCGTCGCCTACACGTGGAAGTGGCTGCACTACGGCGTCCCGGACGCCCTGCTCTGCCGCCCGCTGGGCTGACCTAGCATCACACCACCCTCACGATCCCGCTGTTCGGCCGACGCTGGACGGATGCGCTCGGAACGGCCCTCCCGCTGGACGATTGTCAGGTCTGGGACAGCGGCCGGGTGGGCATATCACCGGTATTCGGCGACGGGCCCGGCGGCGACTCCCCCACGAGTCCCACCGGGCCCCAGCCGGCCACCGGGCCTGACCGCGACTCCCCCCACGGAGCAGCGGCCGGGCCCGCATCCTTTGTTCAACCAGCGACACGCAGAGTACATGTCATCTCTACCCAGCGCTACCTCGGAGGGCGGATCGCCTCGCCGCAGCCTGATTCCAGCCACCGGCCGGCCCCCGGGCGCCCGGAGCCTGCACCCCACCCCGCCCCCGGGAACCCAGGGGCGGAATGACGGACTCCCGGGATTCGCCCCCCTCCTCCCGGAGGCAAGAGGGCGGCGTGCCACTCGGGCATGACCACGCCATCGATCGCCGTACGGAGCGGTAGGGTCACCGCATTCACGGCGGCCTGAATATTTCATTCCGGGGTCTGTCCGAAATTCACCCCGGGCCCTAAGCTGCGCCCGTGTCGCTCTTCCGAAGAATCCGCTCCTCCGGCCCCAGCCTGCGCCCCGAACTCGACGACGTCGAACTCGGCCGCGTGCGGCGACAGCTCAAGTCCCCGGGCCTGCCTGGCCAGAATTCCATCCAGGTCGACCAGGTCGAACGGCTGCTGCGGGAGACGGGCACGGACTGGGACCGACGCGGACACCGTTTCGCCGTCCTCGCCGAGGTGGCCGCGCCTTCGTCAGTCGCGCGCACCTGGCGTTTGCGGCGCCCGCAGAATCCGGACGCGCAGATATTCGAGGCATGGGTCGAACTGATCCGCGGCGGGCACGCGGGGCGGATGGAAGATCCCCGGTCGGCGGCCGACAACTGCTACCGCGCGGCCGAGCTCGTGCCCGAGGATCCGACGCCGTGGGTGGTACTCCTCGGAATTCTGCGCCTGATCCGCGCCGAATCGCGCGACACCCTCGCGGTCTGGAACGAGATCACCGCACGCGACCCGTGGAACCGCGAGGCCCACCTGCAGATGCTGCGCTACCTCTCCCCCGAGGAGTGCGGCTCCCGCAGCGCCCAGCTCAACTTCGTGGACACCGTCCGGTCCTTGGTTCCCCCGACCGCGCCGGCCGCCGCCGTGGAGCTCACGGCCCTGGTGGACGAGCACGCCCGCACCACCGCGGGCGGCGGCGTCGAGGCCCTGCTGGTCCGCCGCCAGTGGACGCACGCCCGGGCGGTCAGCGCGCTCGACACCGCCCTGCGCGAGTGGTCCCGGCCCGGCGGACTGGAACACGCGGCGGCCCCCGCCGACCTCAATCTGCTGGCCTTCGCCCTGGTGCAGGCCGGGCGGCCGGGCGAGACCGCCGAGGTGTTCCGCCGGATCGACGGCGCCGTCACCCCCTGGCCGTGGAACCTCCTCGGCGACCCGCTCCAGGAGTTCACCTACTGGCAGTCCCGCGTCGCGGCCTGACCCCCGGCCGAGGTCCGCCCCACCGGCCCGGCGCCGCCGGTCGTAGCCGTCCTCGACCGGCACGTCGCTCGCGGACGCACGCGTCCACAGGGCGATCCCGCCCCCCGACTCCCCCGCCCCCCCGGTGTCATACCCGCCCTGATGCGACGTCCGGTGAGATCACCGGAGACGATCACGGTCCAGGCGCGGGCCTTCCCACAGAGCCGCGCGGAGGGCCGCGGGGATGGCCGCGAGGTGACGGTCGACCGGACCCTGAGCCGCAGGAGCCCCCGCCCGTCATCGAATCCTCATCCGGCCCCGGCCAAGCTCGCCCCCACGGCGGGACGGAACGGACGGGCGGAGCTGGACAGTGCGGACAACGGTGCGGAAATCGCTGCTGGGCAGGGCCGGTCGGTCGGCCGTCGTACCGGCGGCGGCCCTGGTGACGGTCATGGCCACGGGTGCCGCGACGGCGGCCCACCTCGTGGCGGACGCGGACATCCGGCCGGCCGAGGCGATCTGCGAGCGGCTGGCGGTGATCCGGCACCACCGGCTACTGGCGCAGCACTGCCCTCCCGGGCCGCCGAGCCGCCGCAACGGCACGGTCGTCCCGTCGAGCGCGGGAGCTCCCGATCCCGCGCCCGACTCCGCGACCGGCCCCATCCCCGATTCCGCTGCTCCCGGCTCCGCTGCCGGCCCGGCCGGCCACCGGCCTCATCGAATCCTCAGGTTCCCCCGGTGATGCTGGTCCCCGTCGACGGCGGCGCCTCCCCGGTCCCCCACGGAGGGGGAGGCGTCCCGTCGCCACCACGGACGGCTCCGCCGCAGGTCACGGCTATCCTGACCGGCATGCGCGTACTGGTGGTCGAGGACGACGATGACCTGCGGTTCGCCGTGGCCGCGGCCCTGCGCGGCAGCGGCCTGGCCGTCGACGAGGCCGGAGACCTCCCGGCCGCGGACGAGGCGTTGTTCGTGACCACCTACGACTGCGTGGTCTTCGACCGGATGCTGCCCTCCGGGGACTCCGCCGAGTACGTGCAGCGGATGCGGGCGGACGGCCGGACGGTGCCGGTGCTGTTCCTCACCGCCCGCGACACCGTCGCCGACCGGGTCGAGGGCTTCGCCACCGGCGGCGACGACTACCTGGTCAAACCCTTCGCCGTGCCCGAACTCGTGGCCCGGATACGGAACCTGTGCCGGCGCACCGCCGTCGCCCGCCCGCCGGTGGTGCGCTGCGGCGGGCTGGAGATCGACACCGCCCGCCGTACGGTCCACCGCGACGGCGTCCTGCTGTCCCTCACCACCAAGGAGTTCGCCGTTCTGGAGACGCTCGCCGCCCGGCCCGCGGAGGCGGTGCGGCGCGCCGACCTGATCGAGCGCTGCTGGGACGAGCTGACCGAGCCCAACTCCAACGTGGTCGAGGTGCTGGTGTCGCAGCTGCGCCGCAAACTCGGCGACCCGCCGCTGATCCACACCGTGCGCGGGGTCGGCTACCGCCTGGAGTCACAGCCGTGAGACGGGCCGGGCGGGAGCCGCGCCGGGGGCGCAGGCCCCCGACCCCGGCGGGCCGGATCCGTCGGCTGCGCCGGCGGATCGCCCTGCTGTTCGCCCTCGTCAGCGCCGTCGGCCTGGTCGGCATGGCCGTCATCGCGGTGCGCGCCGACGACTCGTCCTGGCGCGCCCAGGTGGACGCCGATCTCAAGCTCAGGACCGGCGAGTTCTCCGCCGACCTGCACTACGACGAACAGGGCGCCCTGGAGTACCCGGATCCCAAGGAGGGCGCCTACGACTGTCCTCCGGTGACCCTGTTCACCGGCACCGGCGGCCGGTTGACTCCGCTCGCCTCGCCGCACCGGCCGTGCCTGGCGGTCCCCGCCCCCGCCCTCCGGGCGGTCGCCGAGGCGGCCGCCCGGGAGGGGGACTTCGCCCGGGCCACCGTCACGGCGGCGAACGGCCACCCGCTGCGGTTGTCCGCCGAGCCCTTCGCCGGACCGGCCGCCGAGAACACGGACGGCGTGGTGGTCGCGGCCGTCGACACCTCCGGCTACCTGGACGACCACGACCGGCTGACCGTGCTCCTCGGCATCGCGTGCGCCGTCCTGATCGCGGTGTCCGCCCTGGCCGGCCACTGGCTCGCCGGGCGGGCCGTCCGGCCGGCGCTGGCCGCGCTCGACCAGCAGGAGGCGTTCTTCGCCGACGCCGCCCACGACCTGCGCACCCCCGTCACCTCGATGCGGCTGCTCGCCGAGACCGGCCTGCGCGGCGAGGCGGACGGCCGGGAGGTGCTGCGCCGCACGCTGCGCCAGTCCACCCGGATGAGCGAGCTGGTGGACGACCTGTTGACCCGGGCCCGGCTGATGGCCGGCGCCGTTCCGCTGGACCGGGAACCGCTCCGGCTCGACCAGCTCGTGGACGCCGTGGTGGCCGACACCCCGGCGGAGGGGCACCGGGTGACCGTCCGGACCGAACCGGTGGTCGTGCTCGCCGACGCGTCGCTCCTGCGCCGGGCCGTCGCCAACCTGCTGGGCAACGCGCTCGCCCACGGGCACGCCCCGGGCGAGCCGGCCGACGTCGAGGTCTCCGTCGGCGCGGACGGCACCGTGACGGTCGACGACGCCGGCCCCGGCATCCCGCCCGAGCAGGCGACGTCGCTGTTCGAGCGGTTCCGCAGCGGCGCCGGGTCCAGCGGCCTCGGACTGTCGATCGCCGCGTGGGTGGCACACGCGCACGGCGGCTCGCTCACCGTCGACCGCGGCGCCCGTGGCGGCGCCCGCTTCCTCCTGCGCGTCCCGGTCCAGAAGCAGCCCTGACCACCCGGGACGGACCCGCCCGGACGGACACGCCCGGACGGTCAGCGGATCCCGGCCGTCCGGACGCCTCCGCCCCCCGGACCGGCGCGAGGCCCCGGCCCGGCGGCTCCCGGCTCAGGCCGGGGCGGTGGTGAGGGCGGTGCCGGTGGCGGTGCGGAGGTGGACGGCGGTGCGGCCGGTGCGGTGGGTGGCGACCAGACCGGCGGCGCGCAGGGCGCCGAGGTGTTGGGAGACGGCGCTGGGGGTGACGGCGAGCCGGGTGGCGAGGTCGGGGGTGGTCAGGGGTTCGCCGAGGGCTTCGAGCAGGGCGGCCCGGGTGCGGCCGAGGACGGCGGCGAGGCCGGCCCGGGTCGCGGTGGGCCGTTCCCAGAGCAGGCCGACGCCGGTGGCCGGGTAGCGGATGGAGGCGGCGCTGCGCGGGTCGTGGTCGACGATCACCTCCGGCCAGGCGAAGACGGAGGGCATCAGCACCAGGCCGTGCCCGTCGGCCTCGACGGTCCAGGGGGTGCCGGAGCGGCGGCGGCCGTGCACCAGCAGGTCGCCCTCGCGCCAGACCACGTCGTCGTGCAGCTGGGCGAAGAGCCCCTCCACCCCGCCGTCCACCAGGGCCACCGCCCGTCGGCCGAGGTCCGCGTCGAGGACGGCGCGCATCCGCCCCCAGTGCGGGGCGAGCAGCCGGGCGTGGCAGCGCTCCAGCAGGGCGGCCGTCCGGCGCAGCAGTTCGGGCGGTTCGGGCAGGCCGGCGCCGCGGTGGCCCAGGGCGGCGGCGCACTCGGCGGCGACGTAGGCCGGGTCGGTGGCGCGCAGGCCCGCCAGCTCCGACGCGAAGGCCGGCAGGCGTTCGTCCGGCACCGGGAAGAGGAACGCGGGCAGGCAGCCCTCCAGCAGTGCGCGCAGCAGCGGGGCGTCGGGGTCCCGGGCCAGGACGGGCCGGGCCTGCTCCAGCCACGGCCGGTGCACGCCGTGTCCGCCGACGCCGAGCGCCGCCCGCAGGCCGAGGACGGTCTCGGCCAGCGGTGACACCGCGAACCGGACCCTGGCCACCTCGGCCGCCGACAGCCGGATCTCCACCGCCACGTACGCCCCCGTTCACCGATCCTGAAGCCCGATCGTGTAGCCCTGGCTGAACGGTAGCCGAGCGCGGACGGCAGCCCTCAGGGTGTCCACCATGGACACCTTCACGAGCTTCCCTTCGTACGACGGCACCCGGCTGGCCTTCCGCACCCTCGGCGGCGGCCCGCCGCTGGTCTGCCTGCCGGGCGGCCCCGGCCGGGCCGCCGCGTACCTGGGCGACCTGGGCGGGCTCGGCGCGCACCGGACGCTGGTCCTGCCGGACACCCGGGGCACCGGCGCCTCCGCCGGGTCCGCCGATCCGACGGCCTACCGGGTGGACCGGCTGGTCGCCGACGTCGAGGCGCTGCGCCGGAGGCTCGGCCTCGACCGCATCGACCTGCTCGGCCACTCCGCCGGCGGCAGTCTGGCCCTGCTCTACGCGGCCGCCCACCCCGAGCGCCTGGCGAGCCTGACCCTGGTCACGCCCTCGTTCGCGGCCGTCGGGCTGCCGTCGGACACCGGTGCCGAGGAGGTGATCGCCGCCCGCGCCGCCGAACCCTGGCACCCGGAGGCGGTGGCGGCCTACCGGAGGATGAAGGCGGCCCGCTCCTTCGCCGAGGCCGCGCCGCACCGGCTCGCCTTCGAGCCGCTGATGTACGGCCGCTGGGACTCCGCCGCACGGGCCCACGCCGCCGCCGACCCGGCGCAGCGTTCGCTGACCGTCAGCGAGCACTTCTACGCGGGGTACCGGCCGGACGGCGAGGACCTGCGGCGCCGGCTGGCCGGGCTGACCTGCCCGGTGCACCTGCTGGCCGGGGAGCTGGACCTGTGGCCGACCGCCACGGCCGCGGCCGACGCGGCCGCGCTGTTCCCGGAGGTGTCGCTCACCGTGCAGCCGGGGGCGGGCCACTACCCGTGGCTGGACGATCCGCGGGCGTTCACCGCCGCCGTCGGAGGCTTCCTCGCCGACCTGGAGGGGGCCCGCCTGGAGGGGGCCCCCTCCAGGCGGGCCAGCCTGTGACCCGGACTCACAGGATCACCGCCTGTCTGGTTGGCCGCCGCGCCGGTCCGCAGGATGGCCGCATCGGACGTCCCGTCAGCCGTCGCGGCCGCCTGCGCCTGCCGTCCGAGGGCCCGGCCGCGTCCCCGTACGTGAAGGTGGTACTTCGCCGTGAGCAGCATCTCCGATCCGCCCCGGCCCTCCGACCGGGCCGAGGACGTTCCCGAACTGCCCGCGCCGGCGGGGGGTTTCGACCGGTGGCGGTACGCCGGGGTGTTCCTCCTGCTGTTCCTGTTCGGCACCGAGACCTTCCTGGTCTCGCCGCTGCTGCCGACCATCGCGGACTCGGTCCACACCAGTGAGGCGGCCGCCGCGTCCAGCGTCACGGCCTACGTGTTGGTGTACGCCGTCGCGGCGCCGTTCCTCGGGCTGCTGAGCGACCGACTGGGCCGCCGCCGCACGCTGCTGGCGGGCACGCTGCTGTTCGTGGTGTCGAACGCGGCGGCGGCGCTGTCCACCGGGCTGACGCTGCTGGTGGTCTCCCGGGCGGTGGCCGGGCTGGCGGCGGCCGCGGCCGGGCCGGCGATCTGGGCGCACATCGCGGAGACCGCGCCGGAGGCGGTGCGCGGGCGCGCGCTCGGGCTCGGCATGGCGCTGTTCTCGCTCGGCCAGGTGATCGGGGTGCCGCTGGGCGGCTTCCTGGCCGGGCTGGCGGGGTGGCGTTCGGCGTTCTGGGCGCTGGCGATCGGGACGGCCGCGGCGGTGCCGCTGCTGCTGCGTCAGGTCGGACGGAGCACGGCGCCGGCTCCGGCGGCGCGGGTGGGAGCCGTCCGGGCGATCCTGGCGGGCTGGGCCGATCCGACGCTGCGCCGGGCGCTGCTGGTCAACACCGTCTTCCACACGGCCAACCTGGGCGCCTACACCTTCCTCGGCGCGCTGCTGGTGGAGCGCTTCGACCTGTCCGTGCAGGCCCTCGGCCTGGTCGGCGTGCTGGTCGGTGCGGGCAGCATGACCGGCTCGCTGCTGGGCGGGCGGCTCGGTGACCGGGCCAGGACGGCGGGGCGCTCGGACCTCCCGCTGCTGCCGCTGTGGGGCCTGCTGCTGGCGGTGGGCGTCGCGGTCGCGGCCACCGGGCCGGGCCTGGTGCTCGCGCTGGCCGGGGTGACGCTCTGGTTCGTCGCCTCGGGCGGCTTCGTGACGGACCAGCAGACGCTGGCGGGCACGATCGCCCCGGAGCTGCGGGCGACCTCCAGCGCGTGGCTGACCTCGACCATGTACGCGGGCACCGGCGTCGGTGCCTGGGCGGTGGGCGCCTTCGGCGACGTCGCGGACGGCACGCTGCTGATCGGCGCCGGGCTGGCGCTGGTCGCGGCACTGGGCGGCCTGGCGGTCAGCCTGGGGCTGCGCAGGGCGGGCGCGGCGACGCCCGCGACGGACGCCTGAGGGCGGCTCAGCCGACCCGCCGCTCCCCCTCCACGCCGCCGACCGCGCGCAGCGGGTGTTCGACCAGTTCGGACATCCGCGCCCGGTCGGCGGCGTCGGTCGGGGTGAACAGCAGGACGGTCGCCGAGGGGTCGTCCACCGGGTGGAAGGAGGACAGGGTCAGCCGGACGGGGCCGAGCCCGGCCGGCTCCACGGCGACGGTACGGACGGTCAGCTCCGCCACCGAGTGGCAGCCCCACCAGTGGCGGAGCTCCGGCGCGTCCTCGTCCAGGTGGCGGTAGACCTCGCCGGTGCGCGGCTCGGCCAGGGCGGGGCCCGCCTGGGCCCGGAAGTGCTGGAAGACGTTCATCGCCAGCGGCTCCCAGTCCCGCAGCACCGCGCGCACCCGCCGGTCGGCGGCCATCACCCACATCAGGTTGCGCCGGTCCGCGGGCACGAACTCGGGTGAGCCCCAGAGCGCCGCCCACGCGGCGTTCCAGCCGCGCAGGTCGAAGTGACGGTCCAGCAGGACGGCCGGGCTGACGGGCCAGGAGTCGAGGACGGGCTGGATGGCCCGGGTGACGCGGTCCTCGGCGTCCGAGCCGCCGACCGGCGCCGGCTCGTGGAAGCCGGCCAGGCGCAGGGCGTGCCGCAGGCCGGCGTCGTCCAGCTTGAGCACCCGGGCGATCGCCTCCAGCACCTGCCGGGAGGCGGCGACCCTCCCCTGCTCGACCCAGGTGTACCAGGCCAGGCCGACGCCGGAGAGCGAGGCGACCTCCTCGCGGCGCAGGCCGGGGGTGCGGCGGCGGGTGGTGGCGGTGAGGCCCACGTCGGCGGGCTTGAGGAGTTCGCGGTGGGCGCGCAGGAAGGCGCCGAGTTCCCGTCCGGCGGGGGGAGTTGACACGGTGGCTCCTCGGCCGTGGTCGGTGCTGCGGTTTCTGGGACGGTCCCCAGCGTAGGCGTGGCCCGCCGCTCGTCCCAGGGATGAGCGGCGGGCTACACACACTGTTAACGGGAGGCCGCCCCAGGCGGGGGAAAGGCCCTATCGGGCGACCAGCGTCCAGAGCCGGACCGGCATGTGGCTGACGTGCCCGCGCTCCTGCTGCCGCCGCCAGGCGCTCTCGCCGACGGCGCGGAAGAACGCGGCCCGCCGGTCCTCCGGCACCAGTCGGCTGTAGTAGTCGCCGAAGGTGGCGGCGTGGAAGTGCTCGTACCGCGCGGCGCTGTCCACGGTGACGACGGCGTCGCGCTCCCGGTGACCGGCCACCGCCAGGTGCGGCCCGAGGAGCGCCGTGAGGTCCTCGACGGTCCTGGTGCGGGTCGCGATCGGCAGCACCCCGCCGCGCGCGAACAGGGCGGGCACCTCCTCCTCCGGGGTGCCGAGGGCCACCAGGGCGTCGCGGACCAGCTCGTCCTCGCCGCCGAGGCCGTGCTCGTCCCGGGCGGGGTGGTAGGTGGTGAGCAGGAAGCGGCCGCCGGGGGCGAGATGGGCGGCGGCCCAGGCGAAGATCCGTTCCTCGTCCGGGTACAGCCAGTGCAGCACCGAGGTCTGGGTGATCACCTCGGCCCGGTACGGCAGCGGCTCGGGCGCGGTGAGGTCGGCCCGGTGCAGGGCGGCCCGCTCGCCGTACGGCCGCAGCCGGGCGGCGGCCTCGGCGATCCGGTGCTCGGAGCGTTCCAGGCCGACGGCGCGGCGCAGCGTGGGGAAGCGCTCCAGCGCCTCCTGCAGCAGTTGGCCGATGCCGCTGCCCAGGTCGATCAGGGTCTCGGGGGCACCGGTGACCTGGTCGAGCACCCAGTCCCGGTCCTGGACCTGGCGCAGCCGGCTGGCGTCGGCGTACCCGGCGAGGGTGCGGGCCTGGATCTCGACGGCGGACGTGCTCACTGCTGCTCCTCGCTGCTCCTCCTCGACGGCGGACGTGCTCATTCCTGCTCCTCCTCGGCGCCGGTGGGCCGGTCGTCGACCAGGTGCAGCAGGCGTGCGCGGGCCTCGCTCTGGTCGTACCGCTTGAAGATGTTGATCCGGTTGCGGGTCAGGTCACCCCGGTGGACGTACTCGTAGAGGTCCTGGCGCTGGCCGAAGCCGTCGCCGGTGAGCTCCCAGGCGATCCGGAACAGCCGGGACTTGCGCTCGGCGTCGATGCCTCGTCCGCGCATGTAGCGGTCCAGGTGCGGGCGCAGCCGGGGGTTGTCGAGGTCGGCGGCGGTGGGCTGGATCAGCAGTCCCGAGGCGCCGATCCGGCGGACGATCTCCACGGCGCTGCCGGCCACCTCGGCCGACCAGACCCGGGAGGCGGCGGTGTCGCCGGGAGCGAACAGGCCGCCGTCGGTGAGCCCGCCGCGGGCCTCGGCGGCGTCCAGGAAGTACTCGGTGAGCTCGGCGTAGCCGGCCAGGCGGCCGAGGTCCTCCTGGATGTTGCGGAAGCCGTCCACCCCGATCGACTCGGCGACGAGGGTGGCGGTGGCGAGCAGGGTGCGTAGCCGCTCGCGGTAGCGGATGTGGCCGACGTAGGCGCTCCAGGCGTTGATCCGGCCGAGGCCGAGCCGGGCGAGGCCGGCGTCGCGCAGCAGGAAGACGCGATCCCAGGGCACCAGGACGTCGTCGAAGAAGAGCATCGCGTCCTGCTCGTCGTACCGCGCGCCGAGCGGGTGGGCGTGGCCCCAGGGGGCGCTGCCGAGCGGTTCGCGGGCGAGTGTGACCAGGCCGGGGGTGTTGAGCGGCAGGGCGAACCAGGTCACGAACTGCTCGCCGCGGCCCTCGGTGAAGGAGGCGGAGAGGTAGACCAGCACCTCGTGGGCGAGGGGTGCGAGGGTGGTGAGCTGTTTGGCGCCGCGCACCACGATGCCCCGGTCGTTCTCCTCGATGACGCGCAGGGCGAGGTCCGGGTCGTCGAGCGGGTTCGCGGAGCGGTCGATCTGCGGGTCGCCGAGGGCGTGCGAGAGGACGAGGTCGTTGGTGGCGCAGTGGCGGTACCAGGCTTCGGCGTTGGCGCCGAAGCGCGGGTCGGCCTCGGCCAGGCGGTGCCGGAAGTCGTACACGCCGACGGCGATGGAGGCCATGAAGGCGGGCGAGCGGCCCTGCTGCCCGAGGGCCTCGGCGTGCCAGAACTCGGCGCTGCGGCGCTGGAGCCGGAGGTCTTCCAGGGTGCGCGGGGGCTGGTAGGCGCGGGCCAGTCGCAGTCCGCTGTCCGGGTCCTTCCAGGTGAGCAGGTCGTGGTGCTCGGGGTGGTGCTGGAGGTCGAGCAGTCGGGCCAGTTCGTCGACGGCCGGTCGGAAGGCGGGGTGCTCGGCGGGGTTGGTGATCCGCCGGCCGTCGAGGTAGAGCTCGCGGCCGTCGTCGAGTTCGGCCCGGTAGCGGTCGCCGGTGAGCAGGCCTCGGGCGGTGGCGGGCGCGCCGCGACCGGTGGCGGTGTCCAGCAGTGTCATGCGCCAACTCCGGTGGTGGTGAGGGGGGTCGGGGCCAGTAGGCGGTACCGGCCGTCGTGGTAGAGGAGGGGTGCGCCGTCGCCGCGGGCCGCGGCGGCGACCCGGCCGACCAGCAGGATGTGGTCGCCGCCGGGCAGGGCCGCGTGCAGCCGGCAGTCGAACCAGGCCAGGGCGGATTCGACGAGCGGCGCCCCGGTGGCGGCCGTCCCCATGGGTACGGCGGTGAAGGCGCCGAGCGCCCGCCCGGCCCCGGGGGCGGCGAACCGTCGGGCGACGGCTTCTTGATCGTCCGTCAGGATCGACAGCCCGAACCGTCCGGCGGCCCTGACGGCGGTCACCAGCGGGCTGTGCCGGCCGATCGCGACGGTGACCAGCAGCGGGTCGAGGGAGAGGGTGCTGAAGGAGGAGACCGTCTTGGCGAAGACCTCCTCGCCCGACCGGGTGGTGACCACGGCGACCCCGCTGGTCCAGCCCCGGGAGGCGGCCCGGAAGTCCTCCTCGGTGGCCTGCGCGGCGAGACCCTGCGCCACCCGCACGTCCCGTGCGGCCGGTGCGGCCCCGCTCATCGCAGCCCCACCCGGTAGGCGCGCAGCCACTCGTCGACCTGGACCAGGTGGTCGAGGCCGCCGACCGGGTTCGGCGCGGTGCGCGGGCTGGGCAGCGGGCGGCCGTCGGCGAGCAGCCGGCGGACCGTCTCGCGGTCGACCAGGTCGAAGACCGGCGCGTTCGGGTCGGCCAGCAGTTCCCGCGCCCGGGCGGTGAGCACCTCGGTGTAGCGGACGGCGGGGGTGGACGGGTAGCCGCTCTTGGGCCGGTCGGTGACCTGCGGCGGCAGCAGGTCCCGTACGGCGTCGCGGAGCAGCCCCTTGGCCCGGCCGTCCGGCGCCTTGAGCGCCCACGGGACGTTCCACAGGTACTCCACCAGGCGGTGGTCGCAGAACGGCACCCGGACCTCCAGGCCGACGGACATGGACACCCGGTCCACCCGGTCCAGCAGCGGCGGCAGCCAGCGGGTGAGCGCGAGGTGGAAGACCTCGCGGACGCGCGCGTCACCGGCCGACTCGCCGCGCAGGCGGGGCACTTCGCCGAGCGAGCGCCGGTACGCGGCGGCGGTGTACTCCTCGGGCCGCACCTCGGCCCGGACGTCCGGGCGCAGCAGGTCCGCCGGGGTGGCCCTGCCGTGCAGCCAGGGGAAGGTCGGGGCGGCGAGCGCGTCGGCGTCGTGGAAGTACGGGTAGCCGCCGAAGATCTCGTCCGCGGCCTCGCCGGAGAGGGCGACGGTGGAGCGCCGCCGCACCTCGCGGAAGAGCAGGTGCAGCGAGGCGTCCATCTCGCCCCAGCCGGGGCGGTCGCGGGCGCGCAGGACCGCGTCGCGGGCGTCCAGCAGGTCGTCGTCGGGGACCAGCACGGTGGTGTGCAGGGTGCCGATGTGCTCGGCGGCGGCCTCCACGTAGGGCGCGTCGCGGGTGGTCCGCCAGGCGTCGGGGGTGCGGTCGGCACTGCCGGGGAAGTCGACCGAGAAGCTGGTGATCTTGCCCTGGCCGGCCCGTTCGCGGGCGGCGGCGGCCAGCGCGGTGACGGCGCTGGAGTCGACGCCGCCGGAGAGCAGGGTGCACAGCGGCACGTCGCTGATCAGCTGCCGCTCGACGGCGTCGGCGAGCAGCTCGCGCACGGTGCGCCGGGTGGTCGCGGCGTCGTCCCGGTGCTCGGCGGACTCCAGCCGCCAGTACCGGACTTCACGCGTGACGGAGCGCCTCACCACCACCAGGTGGCCCGGCCGGACCTCGTGCAGACCGCGGAAGATCCCGTGGCCGGCGCTCGGCGCGGCGGGCAGCGCGAACAGCTCGGCGATGCCCTCGGCGTCCAGTTCGGCGCGGAACAACGGGTTGGCGAGGACGGCCTTCGGCTCGGACCCGAACAGCACGCCGCTGCCGTGGGCGTGCCAGTAGAGCGGCTTGATACCGAGGTGGTCGCGGACGAGCAGCAGTTCCTCCCGCCGGGCGTCCCACAGGGCGTAGGCGAAGATGCCGTTGAACCTGGTCGGCGCCTCCCGGCCCCACTGGAGGTGGGCGCGCAGGACGACCTCGGTGTCCGAGCGGGTCCGGAAGACGTGCCCGAGGGCCTCCAGTTCGGCGCGCAGCTCGCGGTGGTTGTAGAGCTCGCCGTTGTAGCTCAGTACGGCCGCCGGGTCCGGGCCGGGCCGGTCGGCGAGCGGCTGGGCGCCGCCGTCCGGGTCGATCACGGACAGCCGGCGGTGGCCGAGGGCGGCGTGCCGGGACAGCCAGAGGCCGTCGGCGTCCGGGCCGCGGCAGGCCAGGGTGGCGGTCATCTCCCGGACGGCCCGCGCCTGGTGGAGCAGGTCGGCGTCCCAGTCGATCCAGCCGGTGATTCCGCACATCTCAGGACTCCCCGGGTTCGTCGGTGGCGGCGGGCGCGGCGGGCGCGGTGGTCCCGGCGGGCGCGGCAGGTGCGGCGGGCGCGGTGGTCCCGGCGGGCGCGGTGGTCCCGCTCCCCGCCGTGGCCTCCCAACGGCAGCCGTGGCCGGTCGGGCCGTGGGTCAGCCGGTGCGCGGGCCGGTAGCCCTTGGCCCGGATGTTGGCGGACAGCGCCTCGGTGCAGTAGGTGCAGGGCGAGGCGAGGGTCAGCCGGACGCCGGAGCGCCGGGCCTTCTCGCGGTAGTCCCAGATCGCGCAGTGCGTGATGGTGAGCGCCGCGTGCTCCGGGCCGGGCGGCGCCTCGTCGTCGAACTCGTAGTCGGAGCCGTACAGTTCGGCCTGCCGGGCGATCCGGTGGATCGGGTCGGCGGCGCCCCGGCCGTGGTCGGGTTCGACCTCGCGGTGCACCTCGGCATTGGACCGGGCCCAGTGGCCGAGGACCTCCTCGCCGTAGCGCAGGACGAGGAAGCGCTCCATCAGCGCCTGGTCGCGGAAGAACACCCGCTGCCATTCGACGGCCGGGGCGTCCGGCGCCGGCAGGTCGGCGAACAGCTCCGACTGCAGGACGAACCAGTCGGTGAGGTGCAGTTCGTCTCCGCGGGACACCAGGTACCGGGTCAGCCCGGCCTCGGCCTCGTGCAGCCGCTGCCGCCAGAGCGCGGACCGCTCGGCGTCCCCCATGGCGCGGTACGGGGACCGCGGCTGCTCCGCGCCGGGGCGCGGACTCGCGGCGGCGGCCAGCACCGCCGTACGGGGGCCGAGGTCCCCACCCGCCCGCGCACCGGAGCCGGGGCCGGGACCGGGGCCGGCCGGAACGCCGCTCCCTTCGGACACACCCCCCATCGGGCCATCTCCCTTCGGCTGAACGATCCTTCGGACCGTCGCGTCGTCGTGTCGTCGTCGTTCCCGCCACGCTACGAAGCGGTCCACCGGCCCCGGTAGCCCCGAACGGCGCCGGTCAGGGCGCCGATCGTCGCCGAAGGGATGCTCCGAAGGTCGCCCCTCCCGGAGCCCCCGGACACCACGAAGCCCGGACACGACCGAGGGCGGGCCCCGCGAACGAGCGGGACCCGCCCTCCGGCGGTCGGTCATGCGATCGGAAGACGGCGACGGGCCTACCCGGCGAGCCCGTGCCGGTGCGCGTAGAGCGCGGCACGCAGCCGGTCCGGCTGCCCGATCTTGCGCATGGCCTGGGTCAGGTGCTTCTTCACCGTCGCCTCGGCCAAGGCGAGTTCACGCCCGATCTCGGCGTTGCTCAGCCCCTGACCGAGCTTGACCAGCACTTCCCGCTCGCGCTCGGTCAGCCCGGCCTGCTGGGGCTGCGGCTCGCCCAGGTGGCGCGCGGGGGCCGCCGCGTGGATCCGGGCCGGCGGCGGGGCCGGCAGGAACACCGACCCGCCGGCCGCGGCGAGTTGGACCGCGCCGATGATCCGCTCCCCGGCCAGGTCGAGCGGGAAGCACCCGCTGGCCCCGGCCAGCAGCATCCGGCTCGCCTCGGCGGTGGACTCGGCCCGGCGCAGCAGCAGGACCCGGGCGTCGGGTGCCCCGTCCGCCGCGCGCAGCGCCACCACGGTGGCCAGGTCCTCCTCCAGGCTCGCACCGCGCCCGAGCAGCACGACGTCGGGGGCGGTCCGGTGCACGGCCGCGACGGCGCGCAGCGGGTCGCCGGTGGAGCCGACCACCGTCAGTCCGGGCGCGGTGGCCAGCACGCTGCGCAGTCCGGCGCTGGTCACCGAGTTCCGTTCGACCAGGAACACCCGGGCCAGCGCGCTGCGGTCGCGGTCCCGGTCCACGCACATCGGATGGCCGCAGCCGCATGCCGCGACGGTGTGGCCCGCGGCGGGCACGGCCGTTTCGGCCAGCAGCTGGTGACCGGCGATCAGGTCGAGCGGGTTGTCGATCTCGGCCTGCAGCCGGGCCGGGCCGACGGCCGGGGTGTCCCCGGGGCCGGGGCCGCCGCAGCCGGGGCGGCGGGCGCTGTGGCGGCGGCCGCGCGGGCCGGCCGGGGCGGCGAAGGCGCTCACCGCTGCCATCGCGCACCTCCGGCAGCGGAGGCGGGGCGTCTGAAGTTGGGCATGGCTTTCGGTCCCCCTAGCTGGTGGCTGGTCGTCCCGGTGGTCGCGGCGCGCGCCGGCGACCGGGCCCCGCCGCCGACGCGGACCGGCGTCGGGTGCGAACGGGCAGGTCGTGGACGGGAGTCGGCCGCGTACGGGTGCGGATCCGGGTGGTGAGGTGGGGGCGCCGACCGCGGCGGGTGTGGACCGGGGCGGTCAGCGCGCTGCGCGCGGTCGACACAGCTCGTCGAAGCACCTGCGGTGCCACGAGCCGCCGATCCCGACCAGGGTGAAGTCGGTCCGCCGAATAGCCATGCCGGAAACCCTAGGTCCGGTTCCTTGTGCAGGTCAAGGACGGGACCGGGCCTCGGTGGCCCGGGCAGCGGCACTCCGGCGGCCACGGATGCTGTGAGTGGGAGTAACAGCATCAGGAGCTGACTGGCTGTCCGGGACGGACGTCCGCAACGCTCCTCCCAGCGACGCCGGCCGTCCCGCCGCCGCCCCGACGTCTGCGGGGACGACCCCGCGACCGCGCCCAACGCGCCGTCGTGCTCAGCCGATCTGACGGATCGACACCTCACGACACCTCACGACACCTCACGCACCCTTCCCGAAGGAGCAGCAGCGCCATGCCCGCCCCGCCCCACCGGCCCGACGCCGGCCCGTCCGGTGCGCCGCCCCGGAGGGCCGAAGGGTGACCGGGTTCCTGCTGCGCCGGCTCCTGCTGGCCGTCCCCACGCTGCTGGGCGTCACCGTCGTGGTCTTCGCGACCGTCGCGCTCGTCCCCGGTGACCCGGTCACCGCCTTCCTCGGTCCGGGCGCACCGCCCGAGGCCCGTCGGGAGCTCGGCGAACGGCTCGGCCTGGACCAGCCCCTGCCCGTCCGCTACGCCGACTGGCTCGGCCACGCCCTCACCGGCGACCTCGGCACCTCCGTCTCCGGACAGCGCCCGGTCGCCGACCTGCTGCTCCCCGCGCTCGGCCAGACCCTCACCCTCACCGCGGCCGCCTTCGCCCTGGTGCTGGCCGGCGGGGTGGCGCTGGGCGCCCTGGGCGCACTGCGTCCGCGCGGCCCCGGCGGCCGGATCTCCGGCGCGCTGTCCACGCTCGCGGTGTCCGCCCCGCAGTACTCGGTGGCCCTGCTGCTGATCGCCGTCTTCGCGGTCGGGCTGCGCTGGCTCCCGGCCGGCGGCACGCACGACGCGTTCGGCTCCGGCGGCACGGCCGACCTGCTCCGCCACCTGGTCCTCCCGGCGGTCGCCGCCGCGCTGGTACCGCTCGGGCTCACCGCCCGGGTGTTCCGGGCGGCGCTGGGCACCGTCCTGGCCGGTGAGCTGGCCGACTCGCTGCGCGCCCGCGGCCTGCGCCCGGCCGCCGTGCTGCGGCACTGCGTGCACAACGCCTCGCCCGCGCTGCTGACCATCGGCGGCCTGCAACTCGCCTACCTGCTGGAGGGGGTGGTCTTCGTGGAGACCCTGTTCGCCTGGCCCGGCATCGGCCGGCTGCTCTACGACGCGCTCACCGCCCGCGACCTGCCGCTGGTGCAGGGCGGGGTGCTGGTGGTGGCGGTCGCGTTCGTCGGCGTCAACCTCCTGGTGGACGCGGCGCACGCGGCGATCGACCCGCGGGTGAGGGTCTGACATGGCCGCCCACCCGCCCGCCGGACCGCGCCCCGCTCTGCGCGCCGTCCCACGCACCGGCCTGCCCGCCGTCCCCCGCACCGGCCTGCCCGCCGCACCGCGCGGAGGCCTGCCCGTCCGACGGAACCTCGGCCTGCTCGTCCCCGCCGCCCTCGCCGTGCTGCTCGTCCTGCTCGCCCTCGCCGCGCCGCTGGTCGCCCCGTACGACCCGGCCGCCGGCACGCTCACCGACCGGCTGCTCGACCCCGGCAGCCCCGGCCACCCGCTCGGCACCGACGGGCAGGGCCGCGACCTGCTGAGCCGGCTGATCTGGGCCGGGCGGGCCTCGCTCACCGGAGGCCTCGTCCCGGTCAGCGTCGCCACCGTCGCCGGGACGCTGCTCGGCGTCGCGGCCGGACTCGGCGGCCGGTTCACGGAACAGGCCCTGCTGCGCACACTGGACGTCCTCTACGCCTTCCCCGGCGTGCTGCTGGCGATCGCCGTCGCCTCCCTGCTCACCCCCGGCCTGGGCGCGACCGTGCTCGCGCTGTCCGTGGTGCTCACCCCCGCAGTCGCCCGGGTCGCGTTCACCGAGACCCGGCGGATCCGCTCCGCCGAGTACCTGGAGGCCGCCCGGGTCAGCGGCGCCGGCTGGGGCGCCCTGGTGCTCCGCCAGGTCGCCCCCGTGGTGGCGCCGGTGGTGCTGGTGTACGCCTCCTCGCTGGTCGGGCTCGCCGTCGTGTACGCCGCCGGGCTGTCCTTCCTCGGGCTCGGAGTCGCCCCGCCCACCGCCGAGTGGGGCGCGATGCTGGACGAGCTGCGGCCCGCGCTGCTCACCCACCCCTGGGTGGCGGTGCTGCCGGGGCTGGTCATCCTGGCCGTCTCGGTGGTGTTCAACACCCTCGGCGAGGCGCTGCGCACCCGCGTCGGCGACACCGCCGCCCACCTGCCGCGGGCCACCGCGGCCGCCCGACGGCCCACCCCGGCCGCGCCGCGCGGAGCCACCGAGCAGGTGAGCCGATGAGCGCGCTGCTGGAGGTCGACGGCCTGTCCGTCGAGTACCCCGGAGGCGTCCGGGCCGTCGACGGCGTCTCCCTCACCCTGCGGCCCGGCGGCGCCCTCGTGCTGCTCGGCGAGTCCGGCAGCGGCAAGACCACCGTCGCCCGGACGGTGCTCGGCCTGCCCGGCCGCGGAGCCGCCGTCACCGGGGGCGTCCGGCTGGCCGGGACGGACCTGCGGGCGCTGGACGAGCGGGCGCTCTCGGACGTCCGCGGCCGGCGCATCGGGTACGTGCCGCAGGACCCGAGCGCCTCGCTGGACCCCCTGCGCCGGATCGGCCCGCAGCTCGCCGAGGTGCTGCGCCGGCACCGGGTCGCCGACGGCCGCCGGGCCGCCCGCGCCGCCGTGCCCGGGCTGCTCGCCACCGCCGGCGTCCCGGATCCGGAGCGGGTCGCCCGGGCGTACCCGCACGAGCTCTCCGGCGGCCTGCGCCAGCGCGCCGCGATCGCCCTCGCGATCTGCTGCGGCCCGGAGCTGCTGATCGCCGACGAGCCGACCACCGCGCTGGACGCCCTGGTCCGCGGCCGGATCCTGGACCTGTTCACCACCCTGCGCGCCGACTGCGGCATCGCGCTGCTGCTGGTCACCCACGACCTCGCGGTGGCCCGCCGGATCGGCGGCACGGTGGCGGTGATGCGGGCCGGCCGGGTCGTCGAACGGGGACCGGCCGCACGGGTGCTCGCCGAGCCCGACCACGCCTTCACCGCCGCCCTGGTGGCCGCCGAACCGGGAGCCCACCGTTGACCCCGCCGTCGAGCCCAGCGTCGAACCCGCCGCCGCACGCGCACCACGACGCCCCGACGCCGCTGCTCACCCTGGACGCCGTCGCCAAGCGCTACCGCGACCGCACCGCCCTGGACGGCGTCACCCTCGCCCTCACCCCGGGCGAGACCGTCGGCCTGGTCGGCGAGTCCGGCTCCGGCAAGTCCACCCTGGCCCGCCTCGCCCTCGGCCTGGTCGCCCCCGACTCCGGCACCGTCCGCTTCGCCGGCCGGGACCCGTACCGCCTGCGCGGCCGCGCCGACCGCGCGCTGCGGGGCCGGCTGCAGTTCGTCCCGCAGCACCCGCGAGGCTCGCTCAACCCGAGCCTGCGGGCCGGCGAGGCGGTCGCCTTCGCCCTCCGCCTGCACGGCACCCCGCGCGCCGAACGCCCCGAGGCCGTGGCCCGGCTGTTCGCCCAGGTCGGTCTGGAGCCCGCGCTGGCCGCCCGCTACCCGCGCGAGCTGTCCGGCGGGCAGCTGCAGCGGGTGGCCGTCGCCCGGGCCCTGGCCACCGGGCCCGAGCTGCTGGTCTGCGACGAACCGACCTCCGCCCTGGACCGCGGCGTCCAGGCCCGGCTGCTCGACCTGCTCACCGACCTGCGCGAACGCACCGGCCTGGCCTACCTGTTCATCTCCCACGACCTCGCCGTGGTCCGCCGGCTCGCCCACCGGGTGCTGGTGCTGCGGCACGGCCGGGTGGTCGAGCAGGGCCCGGCCGACCGCCTCTGGGACTCCCCCGCGCACCCGTACACCCGCGCCCTGCTGGAAGCCGCCACCGGCACCCTCCCGGCCACGGGCCGACGCCCCACCGAACTCCCGCACCACCGAACCGACGAGGAATCACCATGACCCGCACCGCCCGCACCCGCTCCAGAGCCGTCGCCCTGTCGGCCGCCGTCGCCCTGCTCACCGCGGCCACCGGCTGCGCCGGATCCGACGGCGGCGCCACCGCGGCGGGCGGCGGCGCGGGCCGCGGCGGGACCTTGGTCATCGGCGCCACCGGCAAGCTCCCCAACACCGACACCGTGATCGGCGGCGCGGGCTTCGAGGGCAAGCGGCTGGTCTCCTTCCAGCTCTACGAGGGTCTCACCCGCTACGAGTTGCTCCAGGGCACCGACAAGCCGCCGGCCGTCACCGGCGCCCTCGCCACCGACTGGCAGGTCGCGGCCGACCGCAAGACCTGGACCTTCACCCTCCGCAAGGGCGTGAAGTTCCAGGACGGCACCCCCTTCGACGCCGACGCCGTGGTCTTCAACCTGGCGCGCTACCTCGACAAGGGCAGCCCCGAATACACCGACGCCCTCGGCGCCGCCGCCGCGGAGTACGCGGGCGACATCGCCTCCTACCGCAAGACCGACGCGGACCACGTCGAACTGGTCACCAAGGAGCCCAACGGCCACTTCCCGGAGGACCTCGCCCACGTCCTGATCGCCAGCCCCACCGCCGTCCGCAAGGCCGGCTCCGCGAACTTCGCCCAACACCCCGTCGGCACCGGCCCGTTCGGCTTCGTCTCGCAGACCGAGGGCCAGCAGATCGAACTCGCGGCCAACAAGGACTACTGGCGCGGCGCCCCCAAGCTCGACCGGCTCGTGATCAAGGCCCTGCCGGACGCCGCCGCCCGCACCGCGGCCCTGCGCTCCGGAGGCGCCAACTGGATCGAGTACCCCAACCCGGACGACATCGACAGCCTCAAGGCCGACGGCGTCACCGTCGCCACCAACAGCTACGACCACCTCTGGTACTGGATCCTGGACACCTCCAAGGCCCCCTGGGACAACCCGCTGGTGCGCCGCGCCGCCAACTACGCGATCGACCGCAGGGCCATCGCCGACAAGCTGCTGCACGGCACCGCCGACCCCGCCTACCAGGCCGCGCCGCGCGCCACCGCCGCCTACGACCCGGCCGGCGACGCCTACTCCCACGACCCGGCCAAGGCCCGGCAGCTGCTCGCCGAGGCCGGCCTCCCGAACGGCTTCTCGACCTCCGTCACGGTACCCACCGGCGGCAGCGGCAACCTGCTGCCGGTGCCGATCGCCGAGGCCCTCCAGCGCGACCTCGCCGCCGTCGGCATCAAGGTCGAGCTGCGCACCACCGACTGGACCACCCTGATCGGCGCCGAGGCCAAGGGCCAGGTCGCGCTCGGCTCCGACGCCGTCGCCCAGTCCACCACGCTGTTCCAGTCCGAGGCGCTGCTGCCGCTGTTCATCGGCTCCAAGAGCCCGTTCTGGACCGGCCACTACGCGAACCCGCAGGTCGACGAGTTGCTCGCCGCCTCGGCCGCCGACGCCGACCAGGCCGCCCGGCAGGCCGGGTACCGCAAGGCCCTCACCCTCGTCACCCAGGACGCGCCCTGGCTCTTCGTCGTCAACGACCGCAATCCGCGGGCCCTTTCGCCCAAGGTCCACGGGCTCGTCCAGCCGCAGTCCTGGTTCCTCGACCTGACCACCGTCTGGGTCGGCTGACCAGCCCCCGGCACGACAGAACGGACACCCACCCGATGACCACCCCGCACCCGCCGCACCACCACCCCGAGACCGAGCCGCCCAAGTGGGGCATCACCCTGCCCCTGCCCGGCCTGACCATCGACCGGCACCGCTTCCTGGTCGAGCGGCTCCCCGACCTCGGCTACACCGACGTCTGGAGCGCCGAGGGCGGCGGCACCGACGCCTTCACCCCGCTGGCCGCCACCGCGGCCTGGTCCCCGTCGCTGCGGATCGCCACCGGGATCGTCCCGGTGCACACCCGCGGCCCCGCGGTGCTCGCCCAGACCGCCGCGACCCTCGCCCAACTCGCCCCCGGCCGCGTGCTGCTGGGCATCGGCGCCTCCGTCCCCGCGCACGTCACCGACATCAACGGCATCCCCTTCGACGAACCGTTCAAGCGGACCAGGGACGTCCTGCGCTTCGTCACCCGGGCCCTGCGCGGCGAGTACGTCACCGGCGGCTTCGACACCTTCGACATCACCGGCTACCGGCTGCCGCACCCGCCGGCCGACCCGGTCAAGGTGATCCTGGGCGCGCTGCGGCCCAACATGCTCCGGCTCGGCTTCACCGAGGGGGACGGCGCCATCACCAACCTGCTGTTCCCGCACGACGTGCCGAAGATCCTGGACACCGTCGGCCCGCAGCCGCCCGGCAAGGAGCTGGTGGTCAAGGTCTTCGTCTGCCCCACCGAGGACACCGACTACGCCCACCGCGCCACCCGGCCCTTCCTGGCCTGGATCCTCAACCGCGAGCCGTACCGGAAGTTCCACGAGTGGCTGGGCCACGGCGAGTTGCTCGCCGAGACCCACCGCAAATGGGCCGAGGGCGATCCCGAGGGCGCCCAGAAGGCCCTACCGGACGAGGTGGTCGACGGACTGTTCGTCAGCGGCTCCCCCGAGGAGTGCCGCGAGCGCATCCTCGCCTACCACCGCCCCGGCGTCACCACCATCCAGCTGTACGTGTCGCTGCCGCCCGAGGTGTTCGTCAGCCGGGCCAGGCTGCTCGACACCCTGGCCCGGCTCGGCCCGGCCGCCCGCTGACCCGCCCGCCCCGCCCGACGCGTCCGCCCCCGCCCCCGCCCGACACATCCGACCCGTCACCCGTGGAGGAGTTCCCGTGCCCCTGGAGATCCGCGGCGGGGTCCGCGCCGCCCCCGTCCCCGGCGGCACCCCGCAGGAGCGCCAGGCCCTGCGGTGGGCCCCCGACGGCCGCGACCGCACCGCCGACCCCGCGTACGTCGCCCGCACCGCCCGCGAGAACGAGGAGGACGGGCTGGACAGCGCCCTGGTGGTGCAGTCCAGCTCGTGGCCCGACCCCTGGCTGGTCGCCTCCTGGGCGCTGGCCGCCACCACCCGGCTGCGCATCGCGGTCGCCCACCGGGTCGGCACCACCGCCCCCACCGTCGCCGCCCGCACCCTGGCCACCCTGGACCGCCTCTCCGGCGGACGGGCCGCGGCGCACGTGATCATCGGCTCCAGCGACCGCGACACCGCCCGGGACGGTGACCACCTCGGCAAGGCGGACCGCTACCGCCGGGCCGAGGAGTACCTCGACCTGTTCACCCGCTACCTGACGGCCGATCAGGACATCGACCACAAGGGCGAGTTCTACACCGTGGCCGAGGCCCGGCCCGGCCTGCACCCCAGACCGGGCGGCGAACTGCTCTCCTTCGGCGGCTCCTCACCCCAGGGCCTCGACCTCGCGGCCCGCTACGCCGAGGTGTACGCCGTCAGCCCGCTGCCCCTGCCCGACACCCGGCGGCGGATCGCCCAGGCCCGCGCCGCGGCCGCGGCCCACGGCCGGACCCTGCGGATCTGGCGCCACCTCACCGTCGTCCTCGCCGACACCGACGAGGAGGCCCGCGACCGGGTCCGCCGGCTGCGCCGCGAGGCCCTGCGCCTCACCTCCGCGGGCGCGGCCGGCCGCTGGCGCGAGGCCGTCCAACTCGACCGCGACCGCGAGCGCGGCCACTCCGACCCGGCCCACGGTGACGACCAGGTCGCCGCCTACATCCGCCGCTCCCTCACCGCCGCCTACACCGGCTCCCCCGCCACCGTCGCCGCCCGCATCGGACTCCTCCGCTCCGCGGGCGTCGACATCGTCCAACTCGACCTCCCCGTCGAGACCGACCACGACCGCGACCTGCGCCGCACCCTCGTCCGCCACCTCCGCACCGGCCACGGCACCCCCGCCGACCGCCGCCCCTGGTGACCCGCCCCGCCTCGCCCCTCAGCCGAACACCGCCACCCGCGGCACCACCGTCCCCGGCGACACCTTCAGCACCGTCAGCCGGTAGTACTGCGTCAGCGTGTGGTGGCTGTGCAGCACCAGCTTCGCCGACGTCAGGCTGCTGTACAGCGTCCCGGTCTGGCTCGCCAGCGGCACGGTCCTCCAGTGGCCGCCGGTCAGGGCCTCCAGCTTGACGTTCCCCGGCGCGAGGAACGGCCCGGCGTCCGGCGACTCGACGAGGATCTGCGGGGCGATGGTCTGGTCCGCCCCCGTGCCGTTGCGGTAGGTGACGACGATCCGGTGCGCCGCGTGGTCGGAGGGCAGCGGGCTGCTCGGCAGCTCGACGAAGGAGATCGGCGCGGTGACGGCCGCCGCCTCCGGGGCGGAGGCCACCGCGGCGACCGCCGGCGACGGCACGGTGAACGCGGTGGCCGGCAGAGCGGCGAGGGCGGCGAGGGCGAGGGCCCGGCCGAAGAGCTTCCTGGTCGGCATGGCGGCCTCCTTCGATCGTTCTCGGCTCCCCGGGAGCGTCCGCGGGCGGCCGGAGCGTACCCGTCCACCCTGCACTCCGACGGCCCGACCCGCATCCGCGCCGCTCCCCCGGCGGTCGCGGTGGCAGCGCGTGAACGTCGGCGGGACCCTGGAGTGAGCAGTCGACCGCCTGCGCCGAGCCGAGCGACGAGGAGGTTGGGCCCGTGAGGTTCATCCAGATCATCGAGTACCGGACGAGTCGCATCGACGAGTTCAACGCCCTGCTCGACGCCTGGGTCGAGAAGAACGCGGGGAACCGCCTGGCCTCGCGGGCCGTGCAGACCCGCGACCGGGACGGCGAGAACGTCTACCTGAACATCGTCGAGTTCCCCTCCTACGAGGTGGCCATGCAGAACTCCGACCGCCCGGAGACCGCGGAGTTCGCCGCTCAGGTCGCGGCGCTCTGCGACGGCCCGCCGACGTTCCGCAATCTCGACCTGCTGGACGAACGGACCTTCCAGGACTGACACCAGGACCGAAACCCAGGACCGAGCCCCGAGCCCGAACCCCGGGACCGCACCGGGCGCCACCCGGATTCACTGCCGGGGGACGCCCCCGACGAAGTCCTTGAGGGCGTCCAGCCGGGTCCGCCGCCCGGGCGGGTAGCGGCGCAGCGCCCGCCCGGCGCGGCGCGAGCCGGGCGGGTAGCGCCAGCGGGCCCACGGCGAGTCGGGTTTGGCCAGCCGCAGGCAGGCGACCAGGGCGACCAGGGGCACCAGCAGCCCGATCACGCCGGTCGCCGTCTTCCCCTTGAGGATGGCCCCGACCGAGAACACCAGGTTGACCAGCAGCAGCACGGCGAAGGTCAGGTGGGCGGTGGCGCCCTGGCCGGCGTCGGAGAACGGGTTGAACCCGGCGACCAGCAGCAGGCCGACCGCCACGGCCAGGAAGGTCGCGTCGACGGACTTGCGGCCCTCGCGCGTCCAGTAGACGTCCTCCAGGTGCAGCCACAGCGCGTACTCGTCGAGGGTGAGCGCGGCGCCGGCGCCGAACAGCGCGGCCAGGATCTGCACCCCGGGGGTGTCCGGCCGGTAGGAGAACTCCATCGCGCCCGCCACCAGCATCGCGAGGATGCCGTACACCTGGTGGTGCACGTGGGTGCCGCCGACCTCGACGTTGCGGAAGGGCCCGCGCCCGGCCCGGATCAGCCGGGTGACCGCCCGGGTGCCCACGAAGGTGAGGACGAACGCGCCGACCATCCACAGGCCGATGCCGTGGTTGGGCAGGGTGACGACGACCTCGACGTCCTCGTCGGCGAAGCGCACGGTCGCGGCGTCCCGTCAGTGGTCGCGCGGGGCGCGCGCTCCGCGACATCCGGACCGCGGCCTGCTGCTGTTCGGCACCACGCACCTCCGTACCGGCCCCCTCCGCCCAGCGTATCCGGATCACGCGGAAGGGGCCCGCACGACGGCGGGCCCCTTCGCGCTCACCCGGTGCGCGGGACCGGGACGACGCCGCGGCGGCCGTCACCGGCGCCGACCTGGTCGTGTTCCCCACCGAGCGGCCGGCCTTCACCCACGAGGCCCTCTCCGAGGAAGGTCAACGCCACGGCTTCAGGGGGCGGTGGCCGTCGCCAGCGCCGCCAGCACCCCGGCGCGGGTGGGCGTGCCGACGGAGTGGTGGGTGACGTGGCCGTGCCCGTCAAGCACCAGCACGGTCGGCGTCCGCAGCACGTCCACGCGGCGGACCAGGTCGAGCCGTGCCTCGGCGTCGATCTCGACCAGCCGCACCCCCGGACGGTCCGCCGCCACCGTGCCGAGCAGCCTCCGCGAACCCGGGCAGGCGGCGCAGAACGAGGTGGAGAACTGCACCAGCGTCGCCTGCTCGCCCAGCGGCTCGCCGAGGTCCCGGCCGGTCAGCCGCAGCGCGCCGCCCGCCCGCCCTCGCCTCATCCTGCCGTCCCGCGCGGCCCGGAAGAGCCCGAACGCCGTCGTCGCGGCCAGGACCACGAGCAGGACCAGTAGTCCCGTCAGCGTGCTCATGGACGCGCCTGTGCCGAAAGGCCGCTCACCCGGGCGCGTCCGCGCACGGCCAGCAGGTAGAACTCGCAGCCCAGGCAGTAGCCGAAGGCCGCGTTGAGGAAGGCAGCGGCGAGCGCCAGCGCGGTCGCGGCCGCGCCGAGCCAGACTGCGCCGCAGAGGTAGCCGACGGTGCCGACCACGGCGAAGGCGAGGCCGACGGCCTGCGCGAACCGGAGCGGCCGCTCGTTCTCCAGCTCGGTCGGTGGACCCAAGCGCGGGCGCACCAGCCGCCGGTAGAGGAGGCCGTAGGGCGAGAAGCGCAGGCCGGGCAGAGCGCCCAGCGCGAAGACGGCGGCCTACGCGGCCAGCAGCGCACCGCTGCCCGTCACCAGGACGACAGCGAGGACCACGGTGGTCAGGGTCGCGGCGAACCGCGGGCCGCGGGGATCGATGCCGGCGGGTGCGGGGGTGGCGCGGGACGTACCGGGACTGCCGAAAGGCATGTCGGGACTCCGGGGGTTCGAGGTTCCTGGGGTGGACGGGTGTCAGGAACGACGACACGCGGCGGACCACACTCGACCGAAGTCGATGTGGTCCCGGGTCACCAGGAAGGTCTCGTGAGGCACGGCTCCATTGCAGCAGCCGCGCAAGCCGCGGGTCAACGGCCGGATCGACGCCGGGTGCGGTCCTCCGGCAGTCGGCGAAGGACCGGGCTGTGCCCTGGAAGACGCCACCGCCCCGCGCACCATGGTCGCCGACCACGTCCTGGTCGTCGTCGTGCTCCAGGTCTTCCACGAGCTCCGGTACCTGATAGACGAGGCCGACGCCCGCTGAGCGGTCAGGAACGTCGGCCTCGTGTGCCCACGGGCGGGGCTCCGAGTCGTGGTGGGCAGGGTGTCGTGTGGAGCACTGCCCGAGCCGGGCCTCAGCAGATCCGCGGCAGCTGCTCCCCCATCGGCAGGTCCACCACCCGGCTGCCGCCGAAGCCGGTCCGGGCCACGACCATGCCGGGGTGGTCCTCGACGCACTCGCCGATCACCACCGCCTCCGCCCCGAGCGGGTGGGCCCGCATCGCGGCGAGCACCGCGTCCGCCTCCCGGCGCGGCACGAAGGCCACCAGCTTGCCCTCGTTGGCGACGTACATCGGGTCGAGTCCCAGCAGGGCGCAGGCGTTGGCCACCGCGTCCGGGACGGGCACGGCCCGCTCGCTCAGCGTCACGCCCACCCCGGCCGCCGCCGCGATCTCGTTGAGCGCCGCCGCCAGCCCACCCCGGGTGGGGTCGCGCAGCACGTGCAGGTCGGGGGTGACGGCCAGCATGGCCTCGACCAGGCCGCCGAGCGCGGCGCAGTCGCTGCGCACCTCGACCCCGAACTCCAACCCCTCCCGGACGCTCATGATGGCGACGCCGTGCAGCCCGATCGGCCCGCTGACGATCACCACGTCGCCGGGGCGGGCCCGCTGCGGCCGGATGTCCACCCCGGCGGGCACCAGCCCGATGCCGGCCGTGTTCAGGTAGACGCCGTCGCCGCGCCCGGCCTCCACCACCTTGGTGTCCCCGGTGACCACCTCGACCCCGGCGGTCCGGGCGGCGGCGCCGAGCGCCTTGGCCACCCGGTCGACCACGGCCATCTCCACGCCCTCCTCCAGGATGAACCCGCAGGACAGGTAGGCCGGCCGGGCCCCGCTCATGGCGAGGTCGTTGACGGTGCCGTTGACGGCGAGGTCGCCGATGCTGCCGCCGGGGAAGAACAGCGGCCGCACCACGTAGGAGTCGGTGGAGAAGGCGAGCCGGGCGCCGCCGAGTTCCAGGACGGCGGAGTCGCCGAGCCCGGCGAGCGCCGGTCCGCCGAAGGCCGGCGCGAAGAGGTTCTCCACGAGTTCGGCGGACATCGCCCCGCCGCCGCCGTGCCCCATCACCACCCGGGGGTGGTCGCGCAGCGGCAGCGGGCAGCTCCAGCCGGAGAAGTCCGGCGCGGGCGGGGCGTCGGGCGCCGCGCCGGTGAGGGTCTCGGTGTCAGCCAACGGGGCTCACCTCCGCGGTGGTGACCGGCACGCTCAGCCGGCGGTAGAGGTAGTACGCCGCGCAGGCCCCCTCGCTGGAGACCATGGTCGCGCCGAGCGGGGTGCGCGGGGTGCAGACGGTGCCGAAGGCCTCGCACTGGTGGGGCTTCAGCAGTCCCTGCAGCACCTCGCCGCTGCGGCAGGCGGCGGGTTCGCGGGTGGTGATCCCGGCGACGTCGAAGCGGTGCTCGGCGTCGTGGTCCCGGTAGCGCGGCGAGAGCCGCCAGCCGCTCTGCGGGATGACGCCGATGCCGCGCCAGGCGCGGTCGGCGACCTCGAAGACGTCCTCCAGCATGGCCCGTGCCGCGGGGTTGCCCTCCGGCCGGACGGCCCTCGGGTAGGCGTTGTCCACGGTGTGCTCCCCGCGCTCCAACTGCCGTACGGTGCGCCGGATCCCCTCCAGGATGTCCAGCGGCTCGAAGCCGGTGACCACGATCGGCACCCGGTGGCGCTCGGCGAGCTCCGGGTACTCCTCGGTGCCCATCACGCTGCAGACGTGTCCGGCGGCGAGGAAGCCCTGGACCCGGCAGTCCGGTGAGGCCATGATCGCGTCGATCGCCGGGGGCACCCGGACGTGCGAGACCAGCATGCTGAAGTTCCGCAGGCCCTCCTTCCGAGCCAGGTGGACGGCCATCGCGTTGGGCGGCGCGGTGGTCTCGAAGCCGATGCCGAAGAAGACCACCTCCCGGTCCGGGTTCTCCCGGGCGGTCTTCAGCGCGTCCAGGGGCGAGTAGACCACCCGGACGTCACCGCCCTCGCCGCGCACCCGGAACAGGTCGCGGTCGGTGCCGGGCACCCGCAGCATGTCCCCGAAGGAGCAGAAGATCACCCCGGGCCGGGCGGCGATCGCCAGCGCGCGGTCGATCATCTCCAGCGGGGTGACGCACACCGGGCACCCCGGCCCGTGGATCAACTCGACCTCCTCCGGCAGGAGTTGGTCGATGGCGTGTCGGATGATGCTGTGCGTCTGGCCCCCGCAGACCTCCATCAGCGCCCAGGGCCGGGTGACCGTCGCCCTGATGTCGGCGAGCAGGCCCTCGGCCAGCTCCGGGTTCCGGAACTCCTCCAGGTACTTCACCGTCCGGCCTCCTCAGCCCCGTGTTCCACCACCGCGTCCGCGCCGACCGCACCGACCGCGCCGGCCGCCCGTGCGGCCTCCCACGGGTCGCCGAACTCCTCCTGCAGCAGCCCGAGTTCCTCGAACAGCGCGAGGGTGCGCCGGGCCGACTCCTCGTCCAGCCGCTGCAGCGCGAAGCCCACGTGCACGATCGCGTAGTCGCCCACCGCCAGATCGGGCAGGTACTCCAGGCAGACGTCCTTGACCACTCCGCCGAAGTCCATCACCGCCATCCGGGTCCCGTCCCGCTCCTCGATCTCCGTCACCCTGCCGGGCACCGCCAGGCACATCCGCTGTCACTCCTCCCGGGCGGCCGCCGAGCGGGCGGCCACCATCAGCTGGCCGAGCGCCAGCCCTCCGTCGTTGGGCGGCACCCGGCGGTGCCGCAGTACGGTGAAGCCGTCCTCCCCGAGGCCGCGCGCGCAGGCCGAGGAGAGCAGCGCGTTGGCGAAGACGCCGCCGCTGAGCGCCACCGTGGTCGTGCCGTGGCGCTCCCGGACGGCCGCGCACACCCGCCGGACCAGCTCGGCCACCGCGGCGTGGAAGCGTGCGGCGACCAGCCCGGCGGGCGCGCCCGCCGCCACGTCGGCCACCACCGCGGCCAGCACCGGCCCGGGTGCGGCGATCCAGCCGTCCGCCGCCGCCGACAGCCCGAACCGGTACCCGTCGGCCGGGCCGGACTCCGCGGCCGCCGCCTCCAGTTCGACCGCCGCCTGGGCCTCGTACCCGGCCCGCTGGCAGATCCCGGCGAGCGAGGACACCGCGTCGAAGAGCCGGCCCATGCTGGAGGTCGGCACGCAGTTCAGCCCGAGCTCCAACTGCCGTTCCAGCAGGCGGATCTCCTCGGCCGGGCAGGCCTCGACCGGCGGCAGCCCGGCGGTCCAGGGCAGTCCGGCGGCACGCAGGTGCGCCAGCGCCGTCCGGTACGGGCGCTCGACGGCCGCGTCCCCGCCGGGCAGCGGCACGTACCCGAGGTGGGCGAGGCGCCGGAACCCGTCGTAGTCGGCCAGCAGCACCTCGCCGCCCCAGATCGCGCCGTCCTCGCCGTAGCCGGTCCCGTCGAAGGCCAGGCCGAGCACCGGGCGGCTGCCGTCCAGGCCGTGCTCGGCCATCACGGCGGCGATGTGCGCGTGGTGGTGCTGCACCCGGCGCACCGGCCGGCCGGCGGCGGTCCGCTCGGCGTGCCGGACCGAGCGGTAGCCCGGGTGCCGGTCGGCCACCAGGACCTCCGGCCGCACCCCGCTGACCATCCCCAGCTGGTCGACCGCGCGGTCGAAGGCGCGCAGCGTGGCCAGGTCGTCCATGTCCCCGATGTGGCCGGACAGCCAGGCGTAGCCGTCCCGGGCCAGCGCGAAGGCGTTCTTGAGGTCGCCCCCGACGGCCAGCACCGGGCGCACCGGCACGGGCAGCGGAAGCGGCAGCGGCGCGTACCCGCGCGAGCGGCGCAGCGGCAGCTGTTCGCCGTCCACCACCCGTACGACCGAGTCCTCGCACGGCACGTGGATCGGCCGGTCGTGGGTGAGCCAGCCGTCGACCAGCGGGGCGAGCCGTTCCCGTGCCTCCCGGTCGTCGGTGACGATCGGTTCGCCGGAGAGGTTGGCGCTGGTCATCACCAGCAGGTCCGGTCCCGGTGCGGCGAGCAGCAGGTGGTGCAGCGGGGTGTACGGGAGCATCACGCCGAGGTCGGGGCTGCGCGGCGCCACCGCGTCGAGTCCGGCGGTCGGCGCGCCGGTGCGGCGCAGCAGGACGATCGGCCGTACCGGCCCGGTGAGCAGTTCCCGCTCCACCGGGCCGAGCGGCAGCAGGCTCTCCACCGTGGCGAGGTCACGGGCCATCAGCGCGAAGGGCTTGTCCCCGCGCCGCTTGCGCCGGCGCAGCAGGGCGACGGCGTCGGCGTTCCGCGCGTCGCAGGCCAGGTGGTAGCCGCCGATGCCCTTGACGGCGAGGACCGCCCCGGCGGCGAGCAGTCGGCGCGCGCCGGTGAGCGCCGCGTCCCCGGCGAGGTCGGCGCGGCCGGGCACGGTCAGCGCGAGTCGGGGCCCGCAGGCGTGGCAGGCGACGGGCTGCGCGTGGAAGCGGCGGTCGGCCGGGTCGGCGTACTCCCGGGCGCAGTCCGGGCACATCGGGAAGCCGGCCATGGTGGTGTCGGCGCGGTCGTACGGCAGGCCGGTGACGATGGTGTGCCGTGGGCCGCAGTTGGTGCAGCTGATGAAGGGGTGCCGGTGGCGCCGGTCGGCCGGGTCGGTGAGTTCGGCGAGGCAGTCGGCGCAGACGGCGACGTCGGGCGGGATCAGGGTGGCGCGGAGCCCGTCGGTCCGGGAGGGGGCGATGGCGAAGCCGGTGGCCCCGGTGGCGGCGAGCGGCGCGTGCTCGACGGAGGCGACGTGCGCCAGCGGTGGCGCGTCGCTGGCCACCCGGCGGCAGAACGCCTCCACCGCCGCTGGGCTGCCCTCCACTTCGGCCAGGACGCCCTCGCCGGTGTTGGTGACGCTGCCGGCCAGGCCGAGTTCGCCGGCCAGGGTGAAGACGAAGGGCCGGAAGCCGACCCCCTGGACGAGTCCGCGCACGGCGACCCGCCGCCGCTCGCGGTCGAGCTCCGGATGACCGGCCGTCACGGGGTCTCCCCGACCGCCACGTGCTCGTGCCCGTGCCCGTGCGCCTCCCCGTGCCCGTGCCCGTGGTCGTGCGGCTCCCCGTGCCCGTGCCCGTGGTCGTGCGGCACCGCCGCCATCACCGGCCGGTGCGGCTCGGCGCCGTCCAGCACGGCCGTGGCCCGGTCCAGCAGCGCGCCGACGCCGACCCCGGTCCGGGCCGAGGTGTGCACCACCTCCACCCCGGGGTTGACCCGCCGGACGTTCGCCGTGAACGCCGCCTCGTCGAACTCGGCGGCCGCGGCGAGGTCCGTCTTGGTCACCAGCACCAGGTTGGCCAGCCCGAAGGCGGTCGGGTACTTGAGCGGCTTGTCCTCGCCCTCGGTCACCGAGGCCAGCACCACCCGCAGCGACTCCCCCAGGTCGTACGAGGCCGGGCAGACCAGGTTGCCGACGTTCTCCACGAACAGCAGTCGGCAGTCCTGCGGCAGCCAGCCGTCCAGGTGCCCGGCGAGCATCCGCGCCTCCAGGTGACAGAGCCCGTCGGTGAGCACCTGCTTGACCGGCGCGCCCGAACGGGCCAGCCGCAGCGCGTCGTTCTCGGTGGCGAGGTCCGCGGTGAGCGCGGCGACGGACACCCCGCGACGCCGGGCCAGGCCCAGCTCGGCCTCCAGCAGGGCGGTCTTGCCGCTGCCCGGGCTGGAGAGCAGGTTCACCGCGACCGTCCCGCGGGCGGCCAGCGCGGCCCGCAGCTCGCGGGCGCTGTCGTCGTTGCGGGCGAGGACCGCCTGCCGGAAGTCGACCGTGCGGCACATCGGCATCAGCCTTTCTGTTCGACCGGGACGCCGGGGCGCTCGGCCCACTCGACGTCGAGGATCTGGAGCTCGCGCCCGGACAGCAGCTCGACTCCGCCGCCGCCGGCGCAGCTCGGGCAGCCGAGGTCCGGCGGCATCCCGACGGCCCACTCGGTGTCACAGGGCACGCAGCGGGCCCGCGCCGGGACGGGCTCGGTGTGCAGCACCGCGCCCTCCACCAGCGTTCCGGCGCAGGCGAGTTCGAAGCAGAAGTCGAGGGCCTGCGGCACCACGCCCGCCAACTCGCCCACCTGCAGCCGGACCCGCGCCACCCCGGGGGCCCCGTGCTGGCGGGCGGCCGCGTCCACCTGCTCGACGACGGCTGCGGCGATCGACATCTCGTGCATCGGTCCCTCTCGACGGCGGTCGGCAGCGAGCCCCACGACCGGACGGCCCCCCGGTTTCCGGGGCGCGCCCCCAGGACGAGGCGCGCCCCATTACAAGGCGCGGCGGCGGCGACGGCTCGAAGCCGCGCCGCCACCGCGCCCGGGGCTGCACCGTTCGCAGCAATGCGCGGCTCACATCCGCGAGATCTCCAGGTACCGCTTGATGTCCGGCAGGCTCTGCCAGACCAGCGCGCCGATCCCGGCCAGCAGGACCGCGCAGAACAGTTTCCTCAGCATGGTGTCGTCTCCCTCTCCGGCTGCGTGGCCTCGTCCACGACCCGCAGGACCACTTGGACCGCCTCCTCGACGGCGGCGGCGACGGGCGCGCTCAGCCCGATGCCCTCCTCCAGCGACGCCGGCTCGCAGCCGACCACCAGCACCCGCCCGGGCGGCTCGCCGCCGGTGCCGGCGGCGAGCGTGGCGAGCAGCCCGAGCACCGCGTCCGGGCCCATCCGGTGCCCGTCCAGCAACGGTGCCTCCAGCGGCTCGGCGGAGGCCTCGATGAGGTAGAGCGTGCCGGGTGCCCCGCCGCGGCAGGTGGCGTCGACCAGGACGGCCGTCCGGTGGCCGTCCAGCAGCCGGTAGGCCAGGTCCACGCCGCGCACCCCGGTGTCGACCAGCTCGACGCCCTCCGGCAGCGGGTGCGCGGCCAGCCGCCGGACGGTCTCCACGCCGAACCCGTCGTCGCCGAGGAAGATGTTGCCCACCCCGGCGACCAGCACCGTGGCGCCGCTCACGACTCCTCCAGCGGGGTGACCTCGTCGGGCTGGAAGTAGCGGAACCGCCCCTGCGCCCGCCACAGGTCGGCGCCCGGGTCGTCCTCGACCGTGACGGCGAGGTGCACCGAGCCGTCGACGTCGTGCAGCACGGCCTCCACCACGCCGGTGCGCCCGTCCAGGAAGAGGTCCTGGGCGTCGGTGCGCCGCCGCCCGGGCCGCAGCAGCACCCGGCTGCCGGCCCCGACCGACCGGCCGTCGACCAGCACCCGGTCCCGCTCGGGGTCGACGCCCGGGTCGTTGCCCGGGTCCCACCAGGGCTGCTCCGCCCCGGCGGTGGCGCCGGTGAGGTCGCGCAGCCCGCGGATGGCGCCGTGCAGGCGTTCCAGCACCTCGGGCGGCATGGACTCGGCGAGGTCGATCACGGCCGCGGCCCGCTCGTCGGTGCCGCGGGCCTCCCGCTTCTCCTCCTCGGTGAGGGCCGCCGTCCGCAGCGCCAGGATCTCGTCGATCTCGGTGGCGTCGTACAGGGTGCCGAGGCTCTCCGGGGCCACCTTCGGGTGGTCCTCCAGGATGATCGGCGAGGACAGCATCACCCCGAGCTCGCCCTCCGGCCCGGCCAGCACCGGCCAGGTGTGCCGGCTGCGGCAGCGCTCGACGGCCGGCCGCGCCCACTCGGGCGGGTCGGTGGCCGACACGAACCGGCCGTGCTCCAGGCCGAGCAGCAGGTGGGCGGAGACCAGGGAGCGCGGCAGCGCCTCCTCCCGGGTCGCCCGGCGGGGCGGCACCCAGGTGGACACGTTCTCCACCACCGCCGTCAGCCGCTGCGCCCGGTACGGGCCGGGCAGGTCCTCGACGGTCACCCGCAGCAGGCCGTCGACCTGTTCGCGGCGCCGCACCAGCCGTCCGACGGCGGTGCCGTTCTCGCGCAGCAGCTCGGTCTCTCCGACGCCCGGCAGCCGGAACGCCCGCTCCACTCCGGCGCCTCCCAACTCCTCGATCGGCAAGAGGAGTTCGATCCGCTCCTCGACGCCCTCGTCCCACTCCACGAGCACCCGGTCGGCCAGCTCCAGCCGCTCCACCGGCTCGAACCCGCCGGTCTCGGTGGCCCGTTCGACGGTGCGCCGCTGCACCCGCAGGAAGCGCAGCTCGACCGCCAGCCGGTCCTCACCGCGCGCCTCCATCACGCACTCGGTGCGCTGGTGCGAGTGCTCGCCGCCCTGCGCCGTGTACTCGGGCGGCACCAGGACGCCGAACTGCCAGCGCAGCCGGTTCTTGGCCGCCGAGGCCCGGTAGGGGTAGAGGACGTAACCCTCCAGCAGCACCGCGTCGGCGATCTGCCGGGCGGCCGCGAAGCCGCGCTCGATCCCGGCCGGCAGCTCCAGGGTGTCGGGGGATCCGCTCACCGGGCCACCTCCTCGATCGCGGCCGCCGCGAGCAGTTCCCGCACGGTCGCCTCCCAGGAGGGCAGGGCCCGCCGGGAGCGGTAGGCCAGCAGCGCGTCCATCACGTCGTCGGGCAGCCGCAGCCAGCCGCAGCCGGGGAAGTGCTGGTCGACCGCCTCGCGCCAGACCCGGACCGGCATCCGGACCCGGGCCTCCTTGTCCCAGGGCACCGGGGTGACCTGGAACCCGCCGGGGCCGGCGAACGCCGTGCCGGAGAAGAGCAGCAGCAGCGGCACCTCCCCGCCGTCCAGCGCCCGGAAGTAGCGGGCGGAGGCCACCTCCAGGTCGTAGCTGCACGGCACCGCGAGGTCCGCCTCGGTCTGCCCGGTGAAGCCCGGCACCAGCAGCGGCACGGTGGCGAGCTGGATCGGGTTGAGGGTGGTCGCCCAGCGTTCCCGCTCGCCGAACAGGTCGGCCAGCCGCTCGCCCTCCGGCTCGCCGTACGAGCGGCGGCCGGGTTCGATCCGCAGCTGGCACTGGAGCGCCAGGGCGTGCACCCGCGTGTCGGCCGGCGCGGTGATCCGCAGCCGGAACACCAGGGTCGGTACGGCCGCGTACGGGTCGGACCGCACGCCGGCGCAGCTGAAGCCGAGTGCCGTCACGCCGTCACCGCCGCGGGCAGCGGGCGGGCCCGGTCGGCCAACCGCGCGAAGAACGCGTCGAGTTCGGCCCGCGCCTCGGCTCCGCCGTCGAAGCCGTGCCAGCACCGCCGCAGTCGGCCGACCAGCTCGTAGCAGACGTCGATCGGCACCAGGAAGCACTCCACCCGGTGGTCGACGCGGCGCAGCAGCAGCGCCTCGACGTCCGGTTCCAGGGCGGCGGCCAGCCGGCTGCCGCCGAGGGCGCGTTCCCAGTCCTCCTCGTCCACCTCGCTCTCCGTGGCGCCGGCCGGGCCGGGGTAGAAGGCGAGCAGCTGGTCCAGGGCGGCGTTGCGGAACAGGAAGGCGGTGCCGACCGGGATGCCCAGCACCGACCAGGCCCGCTCGTCCGGTCCGCCCTCCGGGTCGGTGAGGTAGCGGTCCGGCACGGTGCGGAACCGGCCGCCGGCCGCGCCCGGCTGCTGGAACAGCAGGCCGCAGGCGGTGCAGGTGCAGGCCAGCGCGCGTTCCTCGACGTCGACCAGGTGGCGGTGGCCGGGCGGCAGGTCCCGGCCGCAGAACCCGCACTGCTCGGGCCGCGGCTGCGCCGGCTCGCGCAGCCGGCGCAGCAGGGCGGTCCCGTCGCGGGAGATCCGGCGGGTGTTCATCGCACCTCCGCGGTCTGCGGCGGGCGGACGCCGATCTGCAGCAGCTGGGGGGCGCGCTCCAGCTCCACGGCCGTCACCTCGGGCACGTGGCAGGCCAGCACGGCCTCCACGTCGCCCTCCGCGCAGCCGCAGCCGGAGGCGGTGCGGCGCAGCCGCAGGGCGCCGGTGCCCGGGTCGAAGCCGAGCACCTCGATCCGCTCGGGCAGCGTCGCGAGCGCCCGGTCGATCCGGGCGGCGACGTCCTCGGGGTGCAGGTCGTGCAGCAGCAGGAGCCCGGCCACCGCCGGGTCGTCCAGCATCCGTTCCAGGGCCGGCGGGGGCAGCGCCGGGACGATCCTGGCCAGCCCCTGGCCGTAGAACTCCATCAGGTCGCGGACGAGTTGCTCGCCCGCCCGCTCGGCCCCGCTGCCGGCCAGGGCGTCCAGGGCCTCCTGGATCCGCAGCCCGGTCTGCTCGGCCGTCATGCGGTGAGCCCGCTGAGACCGGTGGGCACGTGCATGGTCTGCACGGTGCGCCCGCCGACGTACATGTGCACGCCGCAGGGCAGGCAGGGGTCGAAGCTGCGCACCGCGCGCATGATGTCGATGCCCTTGAAGTTCTCCGGGGAGTTCTCCTCGAAGATCGGGGTGTTCTGCACCGCGTCCTCGTAGGGACCGGGCGTGCCGTAGCTGTCCCGGACGCTGGCGTTCCACGGGGTCGGCGGGTACGGGTGGTAGTTGGCGATCTTGCCGTCGCGGATCACCATGTGGTGCGAGAGCACGCCGCGCACGGCCTCGGTGAAGCCGCAGCCGATCGACTCGTCCGGCACCTCGAAGCGCTCCCAGGTCTGGCTGCGCCCGGCCCGGACCTCGTCCAGCGCCTTCTCGGCGAAGTGCAGGGCGGCGGCGGCCGCGTAGGCCTGGAAGTAGGTGCGGGCCCGGTTGCGTTCGAGGGCGTTGCTCCACTGCGGGATCTTCCACTCGAAGGTGACCTCGGGCTTGGTCATCGAGCGGGGCAGGTTGATCTGCACGCTGTGCCCGGTGGCCTTGACGTAGCCGATGTCGACCAGGCCCGACAGCGCGGTGGACCACAGCCGGGCGATCGGGCCGCCGCCGGTGTCCAGGGCGAGGTGCTCCTTGCCGTCGAACCAGCGCGGGGACATCACCCAGCTGTACTTGTCGTCGAAGTCACGCTTCTGCGGCTGCGGGATGGTGTGCTGGTTCCACGGGTGCCGGGGGTCCACGGGGTTGCCCAGCGGGTCGTGGGTGACGAACAGTTCCTTGCCCTGCCAGTCCTCGTAGTAGGAGCTGCCGAGCAGGATCCGGATGCCGAGGTTGATCTCGGTGAGGTCGTTGGTGACCAGCTTGCCGTCCACCACCACGCCGGGGGTGACGAACATCCGGCGGCCCCAGTCCGTCATGTTGCGGTACGTGAAGTCGCAGTGGTCCGGGTCGTTGAGGCTGCCCCAGCAGCCGAGCAGGACGCGGCGCCGGCCGACCTCCTCGTAGCCGGGCAGCGCCTGGTAGAAGAAGTCGAAGAGGTCGTCGTGCAGCGGCACGACCTTCTTCATGAACTCGACGTAGCGCATCAGCCGGGTCAGGTAGTCGGTGAACAGCTGCACCGTGGCGACGGTGCCGACGCCGCCCGGGTAGAGCGTGGAGGGGTGCACGTGGCGGCCCTCCATCAGGCAGAACATCTCCCGGGTGTACCGGCTGACCTGCAGCGCCTCGCGGTAGAACTCGCCCTCGATCGGGTTGAGCGAGCGCATGATGTCGGCGATCGTCCGGTACCCGTGGTCGGCGGCGTGCGGCGCCTCGGTGCGCTCGGCCTGCTCCAGCACGCCGGGGTTGGTCTCGCGGACCATCTTCTCGCAGTAGTCGACCCCGACCAGGTTCTCCTGGAAGATGTTGTGGTCGAACATGTACTCGGCGGCCTCGCCGAGGTTGATGATCCACTCGCCGAGGTGCGGGGGCTTCACCCCGTAGGCCATGTTCTGGGTGTAGACCGAACAGGTGGCGTGGTTGTCGCCGCAGATCCCGCAGATCCGGCTGGTGATGAAGTGCGCGTCGCGCGGGTCCTTGCCGCGCATGAAGACGCTGTAGCCGCGGAAGACCGAGGAGGTGCTGTAGCACTCCGCGACGCGCTTCTGCTTGAAGTCGATCTTGGTGTGGATGCCCAGACTGCCCACGATCCGGGTGATCGGATCCCAGGACATCTCCGTCAGGCCGCTGCCGTCGCCGGCCGCTCTGGTCGTCGGTGTTGCCATCGTGTCTGTCGTGTCCTTCTCTGAGCGGGGGCGGGGCGGGGGCGGAGGAGGCGGCACGGGGCCGCACACCGCGGGGGTGTGCGGCCCCGCGGCGTCACCCGGGCGGGCGGTAACCCGTGGTCAGGTGGCGGCCGGTGTGGCGCCACTTCGGTTCCTTGTCGACGGTCTTCAGCGTGATCGCGCGCAGCCGGCGGATCACCGAGCCGTAGGCGTTGCTGACGCCGCTGGAGACCCGCGAGCCGGGCGGCGGGTCCATGAAGGGCATGAACTTGTCCGGGAAGCCCGGCATGGTGCAGGCGATGCAGATGCCGCCCACGTTCGGACAGCCGCCGACGCCGTTGATCCAGCCGCGCTTGGTGACGTTGCACTTGACGACCGGGCCCCAGCAGCCGAGCCGCACCAGGCACTCGGGCGTGCCGTACTCGGTGGCGAACTGGCCCTGCTCGTAGTACCCGCCGCGGTCGCAGCCCTCGTGCACGGTGGCGCCGAACAGCCAGGACGGCCGCAGCTTGTCGTCCAGCGGGATCATCGGCGCGGAGCCGGCCAGCTGGTACAGCAGGTAGGTGAGCGTCTCCGCGAAGTTGTCGGGCTGGATCGGGCAGCCCGGCACGCAGACGATCGGCAGGCCGGCCTTGGACTTCCAGTTCCAGCCCAGGTAGTCCGGTACGCCCATCGCACCCGTCGGGTTGCCGGCCATCGCGTGGATGCCGCCGTACGTGGCGCAGGTGCCGATCGCGACCACGGCGGTCGCCTTGGGCGCGAGCCGGTCCAGCCACTCACTGGTGGTGATGGGCTGTCCGGTGGCCGGGTCGTCGCCGAAGCCGCACCAGTAGCCCTCCTTCTTGATCTTCTCATTGGGGATGGATCCCTCGACGACCAGCACGAACGGCTCGAGCTCGCCGCGGTCGGCCTTGAAGAACCACTCGACGAAGTTGTCCGCGCCCTGGACCGGGCCGCACTCGAAGTCGATCAGGGGCCAGTGCACGGCGACCTTGGGCAGGCCGGGCAGCGCGCCGGTGACGATCTCCTCGATGCTGGGCTGCATCGCGGCGGTCAGCGAGACGGAGTCCCCGTCGCAGCTGAGGCCGGCGTTGATCCAGAGAATGTGCACCACGTCGGTGTCGGTTGTTGCAGCACCCATGAGGATGCCTCCTCGGGGATGGGAGCCGGACGAAATGGCTCGAACCCAGTCATAGCAACAGTCCGCTCCGGCCGCCGGTCCGGCGGTCCGGGCGGGGTAGCCCCGGCGGCGCGAGCCGGCCGGGGCCGTTCGGGTCACGTCCGGGCGAGCAGCCCTTCGGGCGCGGGGCGTTTGTGGACGAACGCGGTCCGCAGGGCGTGGTACGGCGATCCGGGTGTGAAGAACTGCCGGTGCATCACCGCCAGCTCCTCCTCCCGGTAGGCGGCCAGCGGTTTGACCAGCTCGTCCGCCTCGCGCGCGGCCTTCTTCGCCGCGATCCGCCGCTGGGCGGCTGGCGAGGCGGCGAGCAGCCCCGCCAGCCGGGCCGTGTCCGGCCCGAACTCCTGCGGGCCGCGGTCGAGGACGCGGTCGACCAGGCCGATCCGCTCGGCCGTCGCGGCGGACACCGGCAGCGCCTGCCGGGTGAGCCGTTCGGCCTCGGTCGGCCCGACCCGGCGCGGCAGGCTGTACGTCCAGTACTCCGACCCGTGCAGCCCCATCAGCCGGTAGTGCGGGTTGAGGACGGAGCCCCGGCGGCACCACACCTCGTCGGCCGCCAGCGCCAGCATGGCGCCGCCGGCCGCCGCGTTCCCGCCGAGGGCGGCGACCACCAGGCGGTCGGTGGTGGTGAGCACCTCGGCGACCAGGTCGTCCATTGCGGTGATGTTGGCCCAGGACTCCGCGGCCGGGTCCGGCGCGGCCTCGATGACGTTGAGGTGGATGCCGTTGGAGAAGAAGTCCCGGCCGCCGCCGAGCACCAGCACCGTGGTCGGCCGGCGCCGGGCGAAGCGGTACGCCTCCAGCAGCCGGCGGCAGTGCCCGGTGGACATCGCGCCACCGGGGAAGGCGAAGCGGAGGAAGCCCACCGGGCCCTCCTCGCGGTACGCGATGTCCGTCCAGCCCCGCCCGTCGGCATCGGCGTCGGCGTCGGTGGCCATCAGCGGTGCCGCGACCTCCGGGAGGGCGGGCAGCAGCTCGCCGAGCGCCGTCACCGCGGGGAGCTTGACGGTCGGGGGCCCACCGGGCCGGCGCCGGCGCCGGAGTTCCGGGATCCACACCGCGCCGTCCGCGGTGGCCCGGCACACCGCCCCGGCCCGGGTGGCGATCAGCTCGCCCGGGCGGCCGCGCAGCTGCGGCTCGGGGTGCCCACCGTGCAGGTACCACTCGGTGCCGCCCAGGGCGTCCAGTACGCCGGGCTGGGAGTCCGCGGCGCGCAGCTTGCGCAGCACCGCCACGGTGGAGTCGGCCGCCCAGTCGATCCGGCGCTCCTCCTGGCGCAGGAAGGGGCGCACCCGCACCGGCTCGCGCCATTCCGCGCCGTGCTGCGGCCGCGGTGCGTACGAGCCGGAGGCGAAGCGCTCGACGGCGAGCAGCGCGGCCCGGACGGCGGCGTCGGAGACCTCGTTGCGGTAGAGGTCGCTCTTGCCGAGCGGGGGCAGCCTGCAGGGCTCCCAGGCCCAGACCGGCCCGGCGTCCAGCTCCGCCTCGGCCTGCAGCACCGTCACGCCCCAGTCGGTGACGCCCTCCTGGACCGCCCGGTCCAGCGAGGAGGGGCCCCGGTCGCCGGGCGGGCCCGGGTGGACCACCAGGCAGGTGAGCGCCGACCAGACGTCCTCCGGGATCGCGGTGCGGAGCATGGGGGCCAGCAGCAGGTCCGGGGAGAGCCGGCGGATCGACGCCCGCAGTTCCCGGTCGTCCCCGGCGAGCCGGACGTCCACGGTGTGCCGCCGGTCCCGCAGTTCGGCGTGCAGACGCTGGCTGAGGCTGTTGAAGGCGCTGGCGAGGAGCAGGATCCGCATGTCTGCCTCCGGGGTGCGGGCGGCCGGGAACCCGGCGATCATCGCCCCCGGTCCGGCGGTCACCCGGACGGTGCCGCGTGCCGCGCCGCCCGTTCACCCGGGCGGCCCCCGGCGGCGGGTGCGCGCGGCTCGACGCGCGGGCCGGGGGTGCGGCTCAGCGGGCGGGTGCGCGGCTCAGCGGGCGGGGGTGACGTCCGGCAGGCGCCGCAGGCTGTCGGCCACGGCGACGAAGCCGTACTCCAGCATCCGCTGCTCGTACTGCTCGACGGCGGCCGGGAGTTCGGCGCTGCCGCGCTGGACGGCGGCGAGCGTCCGGGCCAGCAGGGCGGCGTCCCGCAGGGCGGTGTTGGCGCCCTGGCCGCCGCTCGGCGGCATCGGGTGGATCGCGTCGCCGAGCAGGGTGACCCGGCGGGAGCCGCCCCAGTGCGGCACGGGCTCGGCGTAACGGGCCGTCAGCGGTGCGCTGTTGACGACGTCCGCCTGCCGGACCAGGTCCAGGAGGTCCGGGTGCCAGTCGTCGAGCCGGGCGAGCAGATCGGTGCGGACGGCCTCCCAGGGGCGCGGTCCGGCGGGCAGCGGCTCGGTGGGCATCACCACCCAGCGCAGATAGCTCCCGGTGTCGGGCAGCCGGACGTCCGGGGCCAGCTCGGCGGCCGCGAGCCGCGGCGGGCGGCGGAACTCCATCCGGCCGAGCAGCATGCTCGCGGCTGCGCCGTGCACCACGGTGCCGAAGCCCGGGACGAGGGCGGCGAACCGCGCGGTGAGCGGGGTGCGGCCGAGGACGGCGTTCCCGGGGAGGGTCACCACCTCGGCCCGGGGCAGCAGCCGGCGGCGCACCGCCGAGCCCACGCCGTCCGCCCCCACCAGCAGGTCGCCGACCGCGCTGCCGCCGTCGCCGAGGTGCGCCTCGACCGTGCCGTCCGCCCGCTCGGTGTACCCGACCACCGGCCTGCCGAACTCGACGCGGTCGGCGAGCCCGGCCAGCAGCAGCTGGCGCAGCACGTACCGGTCGGTGGCGGTGCCCTCGTCGGCGGGGCCGAGCCGGCGGACCTCGCGGAGCCGCTGGTCCACCACCCGCCGCTCGCCGGCCATCGGACCGGAGACGGCCGCGAGCAGGGCGTGCAGCCGCTCCGGCAGGCAGGCGTGCAGAGCATCCAGGCCGTGCGCGTTGAGGGCGATCCGGAAGCCCTGGTAACGACTGTGCGGGCCGTCCTCCCGTTCGAGCACCCGGACGTCCACGCCCGCCCGCAGCAGCCCGTGCGCGAGGCAGAGCCCGCCGAGTCCGGCTCCCGCCACCAGTACCTTCATGTCCGCTCCCCTGGTCGTTCCTTCGAGGACCGAGCCTGCCGGACCGGGCCGACCGGGTGTCAGTGAACTCTGTGGCCGGAACCGCGTGACAGATGTCACCGGGGGCGGCCGGAGCGGACCGGTCGCCCCCGGCCCGTAGCATGGCGACCTTCGGAACTGCGGTGCGAGGAGAGGAACGGGACGTGCGCGGGGGCGAGCTGGTGGGCGGTCTGGGACGGCTGGTCGGAGTGGCGGCGGGAGCGGCGGCGGAGGCGGCCGCGGGCCTGGGTGAGGCCGGGCGGCAGGCCGTACGGCGGGGCAGCCGGGGAGCGGCGGCCGGCGGGCGGTGGGCGCTCACCGCCCTCGCCTCGGTCGAGCCGCCGTCGGTGCCCGCGACCGAGCCCTGGAAGCTGTCGCTGGGCACGCTGATCGGCCGTCACCCCAGGACCCCCGCCGTGGTGCACAAGCTGCTCGGGCTGCTGGACGGCCTCGGCGCCGTCCACCTGGGGCCCTCGCAGGTCGGCTTCGACGGCGAGGAGATCGACTGGGACAAGGTCGTCGAGATCCGCACCCGCAGCGCCTTCGAGGTGCTGACCACCACCGCCCTGGAGCACGAGGTGGACCGGATCCGCGAGTTCCTCCCGCCGGTGCCCGGCCGGAAGTGGGTCGTCACCAAGGCCGGCGAGGCGCTGGCCACCGTCGTCCTCGCGGCCCTCGAACGCGGATCCGACGACCAGCGCCTGGACGAGCTGACCGTCCCCGCCCGGATCGTGTACCGCGGCCTGCTCGGGCGGCAGAAGACCCTGGACGCGGCCGCGTTCGCCGCGGCGGCGCTCGTCGTCACCCCCCGGGCGGGCGAGAGCCTGATCGCCACCGCCCGCAGCCGCGGCATCCCGGTCCTGCCCGCCGAGCCGCTCGCCGATGCCACCGACGCCGCCCGGGTGGCGACGCTGCGGGAGCGCACCGACTCCGTCGCCCGGCTGCTGGACCGGATCGAGCGGAGCGACCCCGAGGCCGAGGTCGACGAGGCCGTCGAGGCGGCGCCGCTCCCGCCGTTGTCGCTCGACAAGGGCGGGAGCGGCAACGGCGGGGCGCAGCAAGCCGGTTGAGTCAAGGCGGCGGCCTGAGCCGGGGCCGGGAGCAGCGGTCAGTGCCCGCCGCGCGGCTCCTCGCAGCCGGTGCCGTCCGCATAGCCCGCGAAGGCCTCCACGGTGGTCGCCTGACCGGCCGTCGAGCCGGAGAGGCACAGTCCGGTGGCGGCCTCGATCAGGAAGTCGCCGCCGGACCGGACCTTCACCGTCTCGGCCCGGTAGCCGAGGCCGAGAAGCGCGGTGCGGATCCCGTCCGGATCGACGCGTTGCGCGGCGCGGACGGGATCGAGGGCGGCCTTGATCCGTTTGGCGGCGTCCAGACCGTCGCAACGACGCCGGCCGTGGAGCGGGAGGGGCGCCTTGAAGCCGTGGTTCTCGGCGTAGTGGTCGGTGACCGGCCCGGTCGGGGCCGGGGCGCTCGCGGTCGGGGTCGGCGTCCTGGTCGGGGTCTCACCGGGGCAGGGGAAGTCGGCCGACCCGCTCGGCGGCGCCGTCGCGGCCGCCGGGGTCACGCCCCCCGACGGCCTGCCCGCACCGCTCGGCGCGTCCACGTGCTGCGTACCGCACCCCGCCGCCAGTGCGGCCAGGGCCGCCACCGCCGGGATCCCGCGGCGCCCCCACCCGGTCCTGATCTTCGTCATCCCGTGATGATGCCCCGGCAGCGGTCCCGGCGTCATCCCGGTGGCGGGCCGGGCGGCATCACGGCCGGTCAGGGCCCGAACCGATAATCCGAGCAGGCCGGAGTCCCGCTCGGCTAGCCTCGTCCCCCATGACCTGGTTGCCTGCCGATTTCGTCCACCCCGTCCACGTCCCGCTCCCCGGCGGGGGCTACCACCTGCGCCCGATCGCCGGGACCGACACCGAACTCGACTACCCCGCCGTGATGGGCTCCCGGGAGCGCCTCTGGTCCATCTACGGCGAGGCCTGGGGCTGGCCCGCCGCCACCATGACCTACCAGCAGGACCTCGACGACCTGGTCCGGCACGAGCGGGAGACCGCCGCCCACGAGTCCTTCAACTACGCGCTGTTCGACGAGGCGGAGACGGCCCTGCTCGGCTGCGTCTACATCGATCCGCCGCAGAAGGCCGGCTCCGACGCCGAGATCTCCTGGTGGGTGGTGGACGAGCAGGTCGGCGGCGAGCTGGAGCGGGAGCTGGACGCGCTCGTGCCGCAGTGGATCGCCGATGCGTGGCCCTTCCGGGAGCCCTGCCTGATCGGCCACGAGGTCGCCTGGGCGGACTGGCTCGCCCGGCCCACGGCCGTCGGCGCCTGAACGCTCCGGATCCAGGAGGGTCGGCCCCGGCGTTCCGGACGGGGTTCGACGCGTCCCGCCACGATGCGTCCATGACGGACCGTGAACCGGCGGAGCCGCCCGCCCGGCCGCCCGCGCGGGGCGCCGGGCGGGCCCACACCCCGGACCGGGGAGCGGTGGGGGCGATCGCGGACGTCGGCGACGATGGCGGCGCCGTCCGTCGACGGCCCTCGCATATTCGGGCTGACCGAACCGCCGCGCCGGTCTCAGCCGGTGGCCGTCGGGGTGGGGGCGGCCGCGCCGGAGGGTGGGGCCTGGCAGGGCAGGGCGACGCTGACGAGGACGCCCGTGCCGGGCTCCGTCCTGGCTTCCAGGGACACGGTGTAGCCCTCGGACGCGTGGACGGCGTCGAAGTCCCGACCGGCCGGACCGGACTCCGGTTCGGTGATCTTGAAGCCCTCGGCCGCGAGCTTCTCCCGCAGGGACCGGAACACCTCGGGACGCTGGTCGTCCGTGGCCTTCAACTGGATGGCGGAGCGGAGCTGGTACGCCTCGCCCTGCTCGGCCATGCCCGTCCCCCGCCCCGGGCACCTGAAGTAGCCGACGATCTTGATCCACGGGTTCCGTTCGAGGCCCGTCAGCTCGCGGACGTGGTCCTGGACCTGGTCCGTCCGGGTCAGCGCCTGCTCCCGGGACTCGACCCGCCGGGGCTCACTCGCGGTGCCCCACCCCCCGTCCGACGACCGCAGCAGCGAGCACGCGCCGAGCACCAGGGCGCCCGACACCAGCAGGACGGCCGCCCGGCCCGCTCGCGCGGCCGCCGTGGACGGCCCGGCCGTCGATCCGTTGGACACGTGCCCTACTCCCCCGTGAACAGATGTGCGATCTCCCGCCCGGGATGCTACGCCACCACCCGCAGCTCCTCCGGGGCGGAACGCCTCGGTCGGCGGCTCCGTCGCGGGTTCAACCCGGAGCAGGGGGGCTTCCCCTGCCCGGCCCCGTAGCCCGTCGGCCCGCGCGGGGCCGTCACGGCCCGGTGGGCGGGGCCGTCGTCGGCAGGTCCACCGTGACGCGCAGGCCGCCGGCCGGGCGCGGGGTGAGGGTGAGGGTACCGTCGTGGGCCCGGGTGATGGACTTGGCGATCGCCAGGCCCAGCCCGACCCCGGGATGGTCGGCAGCGGCGCCGGGGTGGATGCGTTCGGTGCCGCGCTGGAAGGGCTCGGTGAGGGTCGCGACCAGTTGCGGGGTGAGCCGCTCGCCGGTGTTCTCGACGATGAGCCGCGCGGCGCCGGGGCGCGGGACGGTGGTGACCCGCACCTCGCCGCCCTGGGGCAGGTTGTGGACGATCGCGTTGTGCAGGAGGTTGCTGGTCAGCTGCAGCAGGAGGGCGGGCGAGCCGGTGGTGGGGGTGAGCCCGCCCTCGGTCCGGACGGTGACGCCGTGGCGCTCCGCGAGGGGCAGCAGGGTCTCCGCGGCCTCCTCGGCGACCAGGGACAGGTCGACCGCCTCCGGGGTGAAGGAGCGCTGGTCGGCGCGGCTGAGCAGGAGGAGCGCCTCGGTGAGGTCGATCGCCCGGGTGTTGACGGCGTGGAGGCGGTCGAGGACCTCGCCGGTGTCGTGCTCGGGGTCGCTGCGGGCCACGTCGATCAGCGCCTTGGAGATCGCCAGCGGGGTGCGCAGCTCGTGCGAGGCGTTGGCGGCGAACCTCCGCTGTTCGTCGACGTGGGATTCGAGCCGGGCCAGCATCGTGTCGAAGGCGTCGGCGAGTTCGCGGAACTCGTCCTCGGGGCCCGGCAGCCGGATCCGGTGGGAGAGCGATCCGGTCGTGGCGAGGCGGGTGGCGTCGGTGATGCGGGTCAGCGGGGCGAGCACCCGGCCGGCCAGCAGCCACCCGCCGACGAGGCCGAACAGCAGCAGGAACGCCAGCACCACGGCCGCCCGCGGGGCGAAGACGCGCAGCAGGTTGGTCCGGACGGGGAACACCCCGTGGGTGGGGGTGTCGGTGGCGCCGGAGACCAGGAACGCCTTGTCGGGGACGTAGCGCAGGAGGAAGACCCACACCGCGGCGAGCAGCAGCACCGCGGCGACCGCCAGGAATCCCGCGTAGCTGAGGGTGAGTCTGAGCCGGACGCTCATCCCCCGTCGCCTATCCACGCCCGTCCCCGCGCTGCCCGCCGGTCGGCGGCAGCGGGGCCGGCCGCGCGTCGATGCGGTAGCCGACGCCCGGCACGGTGGCGATGATCCACGGCTCGCCCAGCCGCTTGCGCAGCGCCGACACGGTGATCCGCACGGCGTTGGTGAACGGGTCCGCGTTCTCGTCCCACGCGCGTTCCAGGAGCTCCTCGGCGCTGACGACACCGCCCTCGGCCGCGACGAGGACCTCCAGTACGGCGAACTGCTTCCTGGTCAGCGCGACGAAGCGGCCGTCCCGGTGGACCTCGCGGCGGAACGGGTCCACCCGCAGCCCCGCGATCTCCCGGACGGGCGGCCTGCTGTGGGCACGCCTGCGGTCCAGCGCGCGCAGCCTGAGCGCGAGTTCCCGCAGGTCGAACGGCTTGGTGAGGTAGTCGTCGGCGCCGAGGCCGAACCCGGAGGCCTTGTCGTCGAGACGGTCGGCCGCGGTGAGCATGAGGATCGGCAGGCCACTGCCGGAGGCGACGATGCGCCGGGCGATCTCGTCGCCGGACGGCCCCGGGACGTCGCGGTCGAGAACGGCGATGTCGTACGCGTTGGCGCCCAGCAGCTCCAGGGCGGTGTGCCCGTCGCCCGCGATGTCGGCCGCGATGGCCTCCAGGCGCAGGCCGTCGCGGATGGCCTCGGCCAGGAAGGGCTCGTCCTCGACGATCAACACGCGCATGACCCCGATGCTACGAGCGGGGACGTATCGTCCGCGTATCGGAAACCGCATACGCCCCGGCAACAGCGCGACGCGTTGGGTGGCGGCATGGACCACACCACCGCGTCACCGCCGACGAGCCGCCGGGGGACCGACTCCGCCGCTCTTCCCCCGGACACGAGCCCCGGCGAGGGCCGCATCGGCCGCCTCCTGCGCGGCCTCTCCCGGCCGGAGCCGTGGAGACGCGGCCCGCTCCTCACGGCGTCGGCGCTGCTCCTCGGCCTGGCCATGCTGCTGCACGCGTGGATCCCGAACCGGGTGTGGCACCTGGGCAGCCTGGCGGAGAGCGCCCTGCCGTGGTTCGCGCTGCCCGTCCCGCTGCTGCTGGCCGGGGCGCTGTGGCGCCGCTCCGCCGCCGCGGTGGTCGCGCTGCTGCTGCCGGTGGTGGTGTGGCTGGACCTCTTCGGCGGCCTGCTCGCCGACAAGTCGCGTGCTGGCGGCGACCTCACCGTGGTCGAGCAGAACGTCGACGCCGACAACCCCGACCCGACGGGCACCGCCCGGGCCCTCGCCGCCTCCCACGCTGACCTGCTGGCCCTGGTGGAACTGACCCCGCAGTCCGTGGGCAGCTACCAGAGCGCGCTGGCGACCGCGTACCCGTACCACGAGGTGCGGGGCACCGTCGGGCTCTGGAGCACCCTGCCGCTTGCCGACACCCAGCCGATCGACGTCATCAACTACGGCCCCCTCGCGAGCACCAGGCCCGCCGGGAGCCACGCCGGCGAGAACCGGGCGCTGCGCACCACGGTGACGACGCCGCGCGGACCGCTGACGGTGTACGTCGCCCATCTCGGGTCCGTCCGCGTGTACCCCGGGGCGGGCTTCTGGACGGCCTCGCGGGACATCGGCGCGCAGGCGATCGGCAGGGCCGTCGCCGCCGACCGCAGCGAGCGGGTCGTCCTGCTGGGCGACCTGAACGGCACCACCGACGACCGCGGGCTCGTCGGCCTCACCTCGCAGCTGCGCTCGACCCAGGAGGCCGCCGGAGCCGGCTTCGGCTTCAGCTACCCGACCGCGTTCCCGGTGGTGCGGATCGACCAGGTCCTGGTGCGTGGCCTGACGCCGGTCAGCTCCCGGGTCCTGCCGGACACCGGCAGCGACCACCTCCCGGTCGCGGCGGCGCTCGGCTGGTGACCGCGGTCCGCGCGGCTCGACGCTCGTACTCGGCGGTCCGGCTCCGGACCGTCGCCGCGGCCCTCCGGACCGAGTGATCGTCTTCGCCGCGAGGACGATCCGTCCGGTACGCGTCGAATACGCTGGGGGAGATCACACCCTGACGGACAGTCAGTCGACGAACCGTCGGATCGCTCGCGCCGTCATCCGAGGCCGACCGGCACGTCTCCTGCGGTGATCCGCTGTCCTTCGCCCCCGCTTGCCCCTAGCCTTTGAGGGCTCACAGAAGGGGGAGACGGTGGAGCGACTCGGATCCGCGGATCCGCAACGGGTGGGCCCGTACGACCTGTTGGGCCGGCTCGGGGCCGGCGGCATGGGGGCGGTGTACCTGGGCCGCTCGGCCGGCGGGCGGACCGTCGCGGTCAAGGTGGTGCGCCCCGAACTCGCCGGGGACCGGAGCTTCCGCGAGCGCTTCCGGCTGGAGGTCGACGCGGCCCGCCGGGTGTCGGGGGCGTTCACCGCCCCGGTCGTGGACGCCGACACCGAGGCGCCCGTGGCCTGGATGGCCACCTCCTTCGTGGTCGGCGTGCCGCTCCAACAGGCGGTGCAGCGGCACGGCCCGCTGCCCGAGGGAACGGTGCTCACCCTGGCCGCCGGGCTCGCCGAGGCGCTGCGCGACGTCCACCGCGCCGGGGTGATCCACCGCGACCTCAAGCCCGCCAACGTCCTGGTCGCGCTCGACGGTCCGCACGTCATCGACTTCGGCATCTCCCGGGCCGCCGACGGCACGGCGCTGACCACCACCGGGGCGGTGGTCGGTTCGGCACCGTACATGTCCCCCGAGCAGGCGCTGGGTGAGCCGCTCACCCCGGCGAGCGACGTGTTCTCGCTCGGCTCGACGGTCGCCTACGCGGCGCTGGGCCGCCATCTGTACGGCGAGGGCGCCGCTGCGGCCGTGCTGTTCCGGGTGGTGAGCACCGAGCCCGACCTCGGCGCCCTGCCGCACGGCCTGCGGCACCTGGTGGCCGCCTGTCTGGCGAAGAACCCGGCCCACCGGCCGACGCCCGGTCAACTCGTGGAACTCGTCCAGCGGATCGGTCGGCCGCGGACCACGGACGGCTGGCTCCCGCCGGCCGTCGCCACCGACGTGCTCGCCGTACGCGGCCTCCTGACCGCCCCGCCCGAGCCCCCGGCGGCCGAGCCCCCGCACGTCGGCCCGCCCCCCGCCGAGCCCCCGCACGTCGGGCCCCCGCCCGCCGAACCGACCACCGGCCCGCAGCGGTTCGGCCGCCGCAAAGTGCTGCTGGGGGTGGCCGGCGGCGTCCTCGCGGCGGCCGGCACCGGCACCGCCGTCACCCTGCTGCACGACCGGAGCACCGGTACGACGGCGGGCGGCGCGGGGTTCGACCGCCCGGACGGCGACGACGTCCCCGAGGGCCTGCTCTCCTGGAAGGTGACCCTCCCCGAGCCCTGCCTGCAGACCTTCGCCCTGCCGGGGCAGGTCATCGGGGTGACCGGCAAGAAGGTCCTGGGGATCGACGGACAGGGCAAGACCGCCTGGACCTTCGAGGGCAGCGCGAAGAACCTGACGTTCTCCCTCACCGCCTTCCCCGGCAACCTCGCCGCCACCGACGGCAACGGGCTGTACGTGGGCGCGCAGACCTGGACGGGCACGAATTCGACCAGCGCGCTGGCCGCCGTCGATCCAGAGGACGGCACGCCCGACTGGACGCTCACCGCGGACCGGGACGGGACCAGCGTGCTGCGGCTCGCCGGGATCCGGGGCGGACGGGCGTTCGCGATCGGCCTGGGCAACGGCAGGGGCGGCACGCTGAGCGGCCACGTCTGGGCGGTGGACCTCGCCTCCCGCGGCACCGCCTGGTTCCAGGGCCTCGACTGGATGCCGGTGTTCGCCGCGTGCCCCCGGGAGGGCGACCACCTCGTCGTCGCGGGCATGAAGCAGCTCGCGGGGCTCGACGGGCAGGGCCGCGTGGTGTGGTCCCAGGACGGGACCCGGACGCTAGTCGGGACGGCGGGGCCGCTCGTCCTCACCACCGAGCAGGACACCCTGTCGGCGGTGGACCCGGCGACCGGCAAGGCGGTCTGGACGGTCAAGGGCGTCGCCACGTACGGGACCGACTCGGCGCTCCCCGAGGACGGCCGCGTCGTCCGCTGCGTCCTCAAGGACGACGGCGGCGGCCTCTCACTGGCCGCCCTGGACGCCCGCACCGGCAAGACGCTCCAGCGGACCCCGCTGCCACGCGAGCACGGCGAGCCGTTCGCCGTCCTGCGGGTCGCCGACGGCAACGTCTACCGGATGGGCGCGGACGCCGTGATCTGGGCCCTGGACCCGACGACCGGGAAGCCGCGCTGGAAGTTCACCGGCCTGCGGGGCAGCAACCTGGCCGGCCTCACCTGGTCGGCGGGCGGCGGCAGGGTCTGCGTCGCCGAGTCCGCCGCCAGCAGGATCGCCGTGCTCGCCGCGAACGGAGCCTGACCATGCGCCAGCTCGAACCCTCCGACCCCCGTCGGATCGGCCCGTACGCCCTGCTCGGCCGCCTCGGCGCGGGCGGCATGGGCGTGGTGTACCTGGGCCGCTCGGCCGGCGGACGGACCGTCGCGGTCAAACTGGTGCGCCCCGACGTCGCGGAGGACCCGAAGTTCCGCGCCCGCTTCCGGCACGAGGTGCGGGCGGCCCGGGCCGTCTCCTCCGCGTTCACCGCCCCGGTGGTGGACGCCGACCCCGACGGCCCGCTCCCGTGGCTGGCCACCGTCTTCGTGCCGAGCGTCGGGCTGCACGAGGCGGTCCGGCTGGTCGGGGCCTTCCCCGAGCACATCCTGCGCGTCCTGGCGGCCGGGATCGCCGAGGAACTCGTCACCATCCACGCCGCCGGCCTGACCCACCGGGACCTCAAGCCCAGCAACGTGCTGCTGGCGCTGGACGGCCCGCACATCATCGACTTCGGCATCTCCCGGGCCGCCGACGGCACGGTGCTGACCGCCGCGGGCGAACGCTTCGGCACGCCCTCCTTCATGTCCCCGGAGCACGCGCTCGACCGGCCGACCGGCCCGCCCAGCGACGTGTTCTCACTCGGCGCGACGCTGGTCCATGCGGCCTCCGGCGGCCACGGGCCGTTCGACGCCGGGCATCCGCTGGCCACCCTGCGCAGAGTGGCGCAGGAGGAGCCCGACCTGTCGGCGGTGCCCGCCGGCCTGCGGCTGCTGATCGCGGCGTGCCTGGCGAAGGAGCCGGCGGACCGGCCGACACCGCAGCAGATCATCGCGGCCGTGGCCGTGGGGGCGCGGCCGCCGGCCGCCGGGACCTGGCTGCACCCGGTGCTGATCGCCGCGATCGAACAGGCGTCCGCCGTCCTCGCCCCCTCGGCGACCCCGTCCGTTCAGCAGCCACCGGCCCCGCCCGGCACGCCGTCCGATCCGCCGACCGGGCCCACCCAGCCCCTGCCCGCCCCGGCCCCCACCCTGCCGCTGCCCGCCCCGCCGGTGGAGGGCGCGACGCTGCGGCTCACCCCCGCCCCGCCCGCGGACGACGCGACGCTGCGCCTCGCCCCCGCCGGGCCGACGCCGACGAACCCGACAGCGGACCGCCCCAGCCGCCGCACGCTGCTGCTCGGCCTGGCCGGCGGCGCAGCGGCCCTGGCCGGCGGCGCCACGGCGGTCGTCCTCGGGCTGCGCGGCGACGACCCGAAGGGGCCGCAGGCCGCGCCGGCGAGCACCACGGGGGCACCGTCCCCGACCGCCTCGGCCCGTTCGCTCGCCACCGACACCGTCGCCACCCCGCTGTGGACCGCCCCGGTCACCGAGGCGCTGGTCCAGATCATCGGCTCTGGCCGGACGGTGGTCGCCATGGGCGCCGGCAGGATCTGGGCCTTCGACCTGTCCGGCCGCCGGCTGTGGGGGCCGGTGGCCAACCGCACGGACCTGTTCAGCGGATCCCTCCGCCGCACCCTCGCGGCTGTGAGTGACACGCTGCTGTTCACGGCGGGCACCGGCGACGCGTGGGGGACGAGCCGCGGTCTGCGCGTCTTCGACCTCGCCACCGGGCAGCAGGCCTGGGCCGTGAGCCAACCCCCCGGCACGCTCACCGACATCTGGGTGCCCGGCATCCTCAACGGCATCGTCTACGTCGCCGTCGGCACCATGTCCCTCCCCGCCGGCCTCCCCTCCGGGCCGTTGACACCGGAGTTGGCCGGCATGGGGGCCGGCATCTGGGCGGTGGACCCGTCGACCCAGAAGACCGTCTGGACGAAGCGCTTCGACTCCTCGGGGTGGCAGGGGGGAACGCTGATGGTCCCCTCCTCCGGAACGCGGCTGCTGTGGGCCACGGCCAACCCGGACCAGAGCGCGGCGAGCATCTCAGGCCTCGACACCACGGCCGAGGGGAAGACGCTCTGGGAACTGCCCGCCCCCGGGGTGTCCGCCGGCGCGGGGATGACCTCGCCCTTCACCAATGCCCCCTGGTACGACGGCCCGCACTCCTCGGCCGGCGGCCGCTTCCTCTACCGGTCCGACCGGCTCTACGCCGTGGAGCCGGACAGCGGACAGGTCGCCTGGCGCTCCCCCGGGGACGCGCTCGCCTACCAGACGACCGTGGCCTCCCCGGACGGCACCACCGTGTACGCCGCCGGGTCCTCCTTCGAGAACCTGAGGGCCGAGGCGGTGGTCCGCGCCCTCGACGCCGCCACCGGGGAACCCCGCTGGACGGGCCGACTGCCCCTGGAGAGCATCGCGGCGGCGGTGGCCCTCCACTGCGCCGACGGAAACGTCTACCTCTGGCTCAAGACCAAGGTGTACGCCCTGGACGCGGCCACCGGGGCGCCCAGGTGGACCTACCAGTTCGGCGGCAAGGCCGACGGCACCGGGCCGATCGCGTTCTGGGCGGGCGGCGGCATGCTCTTCGGCAACACCGATCAGGGCCTGGTCGCGATCGCCGCCGACGGCAAGGCCGCCCGGGCCTGAACCGGCCGCCCCGCGCGTCGAGCACGGCGTCGAGCACGCCGCCGGGGCGGATCCGGGGAAGTTGTGGAGGTTTCGCGGACGCGGACTGCACGCGGGGGCACCGGGTAGGCGGCGAGCGAGGGCGCCGGCCCGTACGGGGCAGGCGCGCCAGGAGCTCTGGAGGGTCGCTCGATGCAGATGCCCGTACGCCCGATGCCCGTCACCTTCCCCGACAGCCCGCTGCCCGACGTCCCGATCGTCGCCGAGCTGCGGTTCGACCCGGAGCTGCCGTACGCGGCCTGCCTGGCGTTCCCGCTGACCCCGTGCGATTGCGTGTCCGGGGAGCCCCAGGTGTGCTGGTACTTCAGTCGCGAGCTGCTGAACGAGGGCCGGCACGCCCCCGCCGGCACCGGTGACGTCCGGGTGAGCCCGGGGCAGGACGGCGAGGTCCTGATCACCCTGCGGGGGCCCAGCGGCCAGGCCGTGCTCAGCGCCCCGGAGGACGAGGTCACCGCCTTCCTCGCGGACTCCTTCACGCTGGTGCCCGCCGGATCGGAGTCCGAGCACCTCGACGTCGACGCCGCGCTCACCCGGCTGCTCGCGGACGGCTGAGCGCGCGCCGCGGGACGCCCGCTCCGCCGACGGGGTGATCTGCCGCCGCGCGCCACGGCAACCGCACTGCGCGACCGCCCCGCTCGGACCGGCGCCCACTAGGTTGCCTGCGTGGACGAAACGAGGGCTTCGGACGGGCACGAGCCGTCCACCGGCGAACGCGTGGTGACCGGCGAACGCCTCGCGGTCGGGCTGGACAAGCGGCTGCCGGTCATGGAGGCCGGCCGGGAGCTGCTGCGCAAGGTCTTCCCGGACCACTGGTCGTTCCTGCTGGGCGAACTCGCCCTGTACGCCTTCGTGGTGCTGCTGCTGACCGGCGTCTACCTGACCTTCTTCTTCGACCCGAGCATGCGCGAGGTCGTCTACGACGGCGCCTACCCGCCGCTGCGCGGTGTGCGGGTGTCCGAGGCGTACGCGTCGACGCTGCACATCAGCTTCGAGGTGCGCGGCGGGCTGCTGATCCGTCAGATCCACCACTGGTCGGCGCTGTTGTTCGCCTCGGCGATCGGCGTGCACCTGCTGCGGGTGTTCTTCACCGGGGCCTTCCGCCGCCCGCGCGAGCTCAACTGGGTGATCGGGGTGACGCTGTTCAACCTCGCGCTGCTCGAAGGGTTCTCCGGCTACTCGCTGCCGGACGACACCCTCTCGGGCACCGGCCTGCGGATCGCCGAGGGCGTCCTGCTCTCGGTGCCGCTGGTCGGCAGCTACCTGACCTTCTTCGCCTTCGGCGGCGAGTTCCCCGGCGAGGCGATCATCCCGCGGCTGTTCACCGTGCACGTCCTGCTGGTGCCCGGCCTGCTGCTGGCGCTGATCGGGGCGCACCTGACCCTGGTGGTGGTGCTGAAGCACACCCACTGGGCCGCGCCCGGCCGCACCAACCGGAACGTCGTCGGGATGCCCTTCTTCCCGCAGTTCCTCACCCGTACGGTGGGCCTGACCTTCGCGGTGGCCGGGGTGACGGCGGTGTCGGCGTTCCTCGCCGAGGTCAACCCGATCTGGCGCTACTCCTCCTACCGGCCGGACGTGGCCGCGGTCGGCGCCCAGCCGGACTGGTACATCGGGTTCATCGAGGGCGCCCTGCGGCTGATGCCGGCCGCCGAGACCGGCCTGTTCGGGCACACGGTGTCCTGGAACGTCTTCCTGCCCGCCCTGGTGGTGCCCGGGCTGCTGTTCGCGGTGCTCTACGCCTACCCCTTCGCCGAGCGGTGGCTCGACCCGGAGCCGGGCGAGCACCACCTGTGCGACCGCCCGCGCAACAAGCCCACCCGCACCGGGCTGGGCGTGGCCGGGATCACCGCCTACGCGGTGCTGCTGATCGCCGGCGGCAACGACGTGATCGCGTACGTCTTCGGCGTCTCCGTCAACGCGCTCACCGTCGTGCTGCGGACCGCCCTGATCGTGCTGCCGCCGCTGGCGTTCCTGCTCACCCGGAGGCTCTGCCTCGCGCTGCAGGCCAGGGACCGAGGCCGGCTGCTCCGGGGCGACGAGACCGGCCGGATCGACCAGTCCCCCGACGGCGGCTTCACCGGGCACCGCCGCCCGGTGCCCGCCGACGAGCGGTACGTGCTGCTGGCCCGGTCCGCGCCGGACCCGCTCCCGACCCCGGACGGCGCGCCGCGGCACCAGCGGGTGCGCGCCGCGGCGAGCTCCTGGTTCTACCGCGACCGGGTCGAACTCCCCGCCACCGAAGGGGAGTCGGCGCACATCGCGGGCGTCCTGACGGCGCCCGCCCACCCGCCGGCCCCGCCGGAGCAGCCGGCCGCGCCCACCCGGGCCGGCCGGGTGCGCCGCCTCCTCGGCGGTCTCATCCGCCGTCGCCGTCGCGGTACTGGAAGATGAAGCCGTACACCGCGTAGGCCAGCACCAGGGCGCCCGTGACGATCAGCCAGCGGGCGAAGACCAGGCCGAGGGCGAACACCGCCACGCCGACCGCCGTCAGCACCGGGTAGCCGCTGCGGGCCGGGAAGAAGCCCACCGGGCCCGTGGCCTCCGCGATCTCGGCGTCCTTGCGGTCCTGCGCCCGGCCGCCGCCGCGCCGGTGCTGGACGAACCAGAACAGCGCGATCAGCCCCGACATCAGGAAGGCCACCGTCAGGATCGCCTTGCCGGCGGGCTCCTCGGCCCAGAAGCCGTAGATCAGCCCGGTCACCGCGAAGAACGCCGTCATGACGGCGAACAGCCGTCCCTCCGCCTTCATCGCCCGTTCCTCCGCTCTCCGGTGCGGCCCGCTGCCGCCCCGCCCGTCGACGCGTCCGTGGGCACCTCCGTGGGGACCTCCGGATGGTGCAGCTCGAAGGCCGGGGACTCGGAGCGGATCCGGGGCAGCGCGTGGAAGTTGTGGTGCGGCGGCGGACAGGAGGTGGCCCACTCCAGCGACCGGCCCCAGCCCCACGGGTCGTCCTCGGTCACCCGGGTGCCGTGCCGGGTGGTGGTCCAGACGTTGTAGAAGAACGGCAGGTTGGAGACCCCGAGCAGGAACGACCCGATCGAGGCGCACACGTTGAGCGCCGTGAAGCCGTCCACCGCCAGGTAGGTCGCGTAGCGGCGCGGCATGCCCTGGGCGCCCAGCCAGTGCATCACCAGGAAGGTGGTCTGGAACCCGACGAACAGGATCCAGAAGTGCACCTTCCCGAGCCGCTCGTCGAGCATCCTGCCGGTCAGCTTCGGCCACCAGAAGTAGAAGCCGCCGAAGGTCGCGAACACGACCGTGCCGAACAGCACGTAGTGCAGGTGGGCCACCACGAAGTAGCTGTCGGTGACGTGGAAGTCGATGGGCGGCGCGGCGAGGAGCACCCCGCTCAGCCCGCCGAACAGGAAGGTCACCAGGAAGCCGATGGACCACAGCATCGGTGTCTCGAAGGACAGCGAGCCGTCCCACATCGTGCCGATCCAGTTGAAGAACTTCACCCCGGTCGGCACCGCGATCAGGAACGACATCAGCGCGAAGAACGGCAGCAGCACCTGGCCGGTGACGAACATGTGGTGCGCCCACACCGACATGGACAGCGCGGTGATGGAGATGGTCGCGCCGATCATGCCGTAAAAGCCGAACAGCGGCTTGCGGCTGAACACCGGGATGATCTCGCTGACGATGCCGAAGAACGGCAGCGCGACGATGTAGACCTCCGGGTGGCCGAAGAACCAGAAGAGGTGCTGCCAGAGGATCGCGCCGCCGTTCGCCGCGTCGAAGGCGTGCGCGCCGAGCTTCCGGTCCGCCTCCAGGCAGAGCAGCGCGGCCGTGAGCACCGGGAAGGCCAGCAGCACCATGACCGAGGTGAACAGCACGTTCCAGGTGAACACCGGCATCCGGAAGAGCGTCATGCCGGGCGCCCGCAGGCAGGTGATGGTGGTGATGAAGTTGACCGCGCCGAGGATCGTGCCCAGGCCGGCCACCACCAGGCCGAAGGCCCACAGGTCCCCGCCCTGCCCGGGCGAGAACACCGGGCCGTTCAGCGGCGCGTAGGCGAACCAGCCGAAGCCGGGCGCGCCCTGGGAGGTGAGGAAGCCGCCCAGGACCATCAGTCCGCCGAGCAGGAAGGCCCAGTAGGTGAAGGCGTTCAGGCGGGGGAAGGCGACGTCCGGCGCACCGATCTGCAGCGGCATGATCGCGTTGGCGAACCCGGCGAAGGTCGGGGTGGCGAACAGCAGTAGCATGATCGTGCCGTGCATGGTGAACATCTGGTTGTACTGCTGGTTCGACAGGAAACCCGTGTCGGGTCCCAGCAGTTGACCGCGCATCAGCAGCGCCAGCACCCCGCCGACCAGGAAGAAGCCGAACGCCGTGGCCAGGTAGAGGTTCCCGATCACCTTGTGGTCCGTGGTGAACAGCCAGCGCAGCAGGGTGCCGCCCTGGCGCACCCGGGCCCGGGTACGACGCGACGCGGTGGACGTGGCGCTCATGGAACCTCCGCAGCGGAGCCGATGACGCCCCCGGGTGGCGCCGCCGACACCCCCGCGCGGCGAGGGGCCCGCCCCGGCGCGCCATCGCCGACCCTAGCGGCGGCCGTCCGGCCCGCCGGGGCGCCACGCGGTGCGGGGCCCCGGCGGGCGGGCAGCCGTGCGGCGGGCTCAGCGCTCCCGCAGGTCGGGGACGACCTCGCGCAGCTTCTCGACCTCGATCGCGCCCGCCCGCAGCAGCACGGGAACCTCCCCGGTGATGTCCACGATCGAGGACCCCACGGCCGCCTCGGTCCGGCCGCCGTCGAGGTAGACCGCCACCGAGTCGCCCAGCATGCCCTGGGCGGCGTCGCAGTCCTGCGGGGAGTCGTGGCCGGTCAGATTGGCGCTGGAGACCGCCAAGGGACCGGTGGCATCGAGCAGTTCGATGGCGACCGGGTGCGCGGGCATCCGCACCGCGACCGTCCCGTTGGTCTCGCCGAGGTCCAGCTCGACCGACGGCAGGTGCCGGGCGACCACCGTCAGCCCGCCCGGCCAGAAGGCGGCCACCAGGGCCCGCGCGCGGTCCGTCACCTCGACCAGGGCGTCGAGACCGTCCGGGGAGCCGACCAGAACGGGCGAGGGCATGTTCCGCCCCCGGCCCTTGGCCGCCAGCAGCCGGGCCACCGCCTCCGGCGCGAAGGCGTCAGCGCCCACCCCGTACACGGTGTCCGTGGGCAGGACGACGAGTTCGCCACGGCGCACCGCGGCCACGGCCTCGCGCAGCCCGGCTGCGCGCTCGGACGGGTCCGAGCAGTCAAAACGACGAGTCATCAGGGGTCTCCACCAGCGGGCCGCCGGCCCGCACCGATCATCCGGCCCGGCCACCTCACCGGCCGGGCACGACCCGGTCAGACTACCGGGCGGGCCCCGCTCCCCCGCCGGGCCCTCCGCCGCCCGGGTGGAACCCGCGGCCGCCCGGCCGCGCCGGGACGCCCACCTCGGGGGTGGGCGGGGCAGGCCGGACGTAGGTTGCCGACATGACCAGTGACGAGACGATCCCGGCCGTGGGAGTGCGCCCGCTGGACGAGGTGTTCGCCGCGATCGACACGGCCAACCGGCGCCCCCGGCCGTGGACCGGCTTCGAGCACGGCGTCCTGGGGGCCTACCGCTGGGCCGCCGGGGCCCAGATCGCGGCGCCGGTCACCGCGACCGCCGCCGTCGGCACCGCCGGGCCGTGCCGGGCGCAGCTGCTGGCGGAGTGCCAGGCCGCCGCCGTCCGGCTGCGCCGGGCCCTGACCCAGGGGACGGAGCACGCCTACGTGCTCGGCGCCCACCAGGCGCTCGCCTGGCTCTGCGGGCTGCACGAGGAGTGCCCCTGACCGCGCCGAGCCGGGCCCGCGGGCACGGTCCGGGCGGGCGCGGTTCCGGCGGGCGGCCCGGCGACCCTATCCTTGAGCCGTGGAGACCGGCCCGGCCAGGACGCGGCAGTGGACCTTCCTGACGAACCACGCCCGCGTCCTCGTCCAGATCGCGCGCGACCCCGGCATCCGGGTCCGCGACATCGCCGCCCAGTGCCTGCTCACCGAGCGCGCCGTGCAGCGGATCATCGTGGACCTCGAGGACGAGGGCTACCTCACGCACGAACGGCGCGGCCGCGCCAACCACTACAGCGTGATCGACGGCAAGCAGCTGCGGCACCCGGCCGATGCCGGCCCGACCATCGCCGAGCTGCTCGCCGCGTTGCTGCGGTGATGCGGTGATGCCCCGGGCCGGCGGCGCGTGGTGTCGAGCGGGACTGATCGGCAGGAGACGGATCAGTAGTAGTGGCGGCGTCCGCCGACGGCGTGGCCGAGGGCGCCGGCGACCCACAGGACCAGACCGATCACGAGCAGCACGATGCCGATGGTCCAGAGGATCGAGATGCCGGTGACGAAACCGATGATGAGCAGAATGACACCGAGGACGATCACGGCAGCCTCCCGGGGGTGACGTAGCGGCGGGCGTCGAACGGGCGGCCTCGGAGCCGCCCTTCTCCGCCTGTTCAGCCTCGCGTCTACCGCAAAGGCGGCCGGGCAAACCGGCCGAGCGCCGGCGGTTCGTTCCACCGTCACCGTCGGTGGCGGCCGCCCGGACGGCGGGTCGGCGGGACCGCGCGCGGGCCGGGCAGGAAGAGCCGGGCCAGCTCGCGGCCCAGGCTCACACCGACGGCGAGGGCCATCGCCATCGCGGCGGCACGTCCGATGCCGCTCAGCCCGACCTCGGGCCGGCCCCGGACGAAGGCGAGCATCCCGAAGTACAGCACCGACCCGGGCAGCAGCGGCCCCAGCGCCGCCGTAACGTGCGGCAGCACCGGGCCGCCCCGGTAGCGCGCCATGAACTGGCCGGAGAGGCCCACCAGCCCGGCGGCGAGTCCGGTGGCCAGGATCGGCTCGACACCGGCGTTGGCCAGCACCCCGTACGTCGTCCAGCCGGCCGCGCTGTTCAGCAGGACCGCGGGCAGCGTGGCGGGCTCGGTGTTCAGCAGCACCGCGAAGGTCAGCGTCAGCAGCACCGCCGCCACGAGCTGCAGCGGCGGGTTCACCGCCACCGGCGGGACGTCCTGGGCGGCGAGGTCCGCGCCGTTGTTGACGCCCACGTACAGCACCGTCATCACCCCGATCACCACGCCCGCCATCAGGTAGAGCGCTTCCAGCAGCCGCGCCGCGGCGGTGAGGTAGAAACCCGCCAGGCCGTCCTGGGCGGCCGCCACCATCGGCCAGCCCGGCAGCAGCGCGAACAGCCCTCCGGTGATCACCACCGAGCCGCGCAGGTGCAACCCGTTGAACGACAGCAGGATGCCGATCACCGCGGCCGGCGTCGCGGCCACCGCGAACCGGTAGAAGGGCGGCAGGTCGTGCCGGGCCACCAGCGCGGACAGCCGGTCGCCCGCCAGGGCCGCGACGACGGCGCTGGCGAACACCAGCCAGGCGCGGGCATCGGTCCGGCCGCCCACCAGGAGGGTCGCGACCCCGGCCAGCAGCCCGCAGCACAGCAGGAACAGCCACCCCGGGTAGCGGCGGCCACCGCGGTGCACGGCCATCAGCCGCGCGTGGGCGTCGTGGACCGCGACGCCTCCGGCCGCGATCACGGTGACCAGCCGGAACACGGCGGCCAGCCGGGCGTAGTCCCCGGCGGGGCGGCGCACCCAGCACTCGGCCGTCAGCGGCGGCTCGGGCGGGCCGGGCTGGTAGGAGACCGCCACCCGGGTGAAGGTGACCTGCGGGTCGCACGGGTGGACCCGGTAGGCCCGGGCGACGGCGAGCATGGCCGCCTCGACGTCCTCGGCGGCCTCCCCGCTCGCCAGCAGCAGCTCCCCCACGAGCAGGGCGAGGTCCAGGACCGGGCCCGGCTCGGCGGCTCCGCCCGCGCCGGGCCCCTCCGGCGCCGGACGGCGATCGGCCGTCGGGGTGCGCAGCAGCGGCAGCATCCGGTCGGGCCAGGGTCCGGCGGGATCAGGGTGCCCGGGGCCGGCCGGAACGGGCCCGGCGTCGCTCGCGGGCGGTGGCAGCTGCGGCGGCACCCGGCCGGACCGCGCCGGAGGCCCTTCCGAACCGGCACGCGTGCCGAGCGGATCCTGTTCGGACATCGTGACTCCCTGGACCACCCCCCTTCGGGCACAAACTGCGACTGATCCATTACCCGCAGTGACGGAGCGGTGAACACAACGCCCCCGGACACGCGCTCCCCGGGGAGCGCGGCGGGCCGTACACGCCCCATCGCGGCCGGTGTGCCGGCCTGCGGCGGGCGGGCCCGGCGTGGGCACCGCCCGGCCGGAGACCCGAGGAGCGTGGCCCGCAGGCGGGGGTGCGACGACGGGCCCTATGCTCTCGACCATGGCCAAGAGCGACGAGGAGCAGGTCGCGGACCTGGTCCGGAACTGGGCCGCCGCGGTTCACGCGGGCGACCTCGACGGTGTGCTCGCCGACCACGCGGCGGACATCGTGATGTTCGACGTGCCGCCGCCGTACGAGGGCGTGCGCGGCCTCGACGCGTACCGGGAGACCTGGCCGCCGTTCTTCGAGTGGCAGGCGCAGGGCGCCGCGTTCGAGATCGAGTCGCTGGAGGTGACCGCCGGGGCGGAGGTCGCCTTCGCGCACGCCCTGCTGCGCTGCGGCACCCCGCAGGACTTCGCGCAGCGCCCGGCGCAGCGGCTGCGGCTGACCGTCGGGTTGCGCAAGGAGGACGGGCGCTGGCTGGTCGCGCACGAGCACCACTCCTTCCCGGACCCGGGCGAGGCGTCGTCCTGACGCCGCGACGGCACCGGAGGTTTCGCCGGGCCCGGGCCGGTTAGCCGTTCCGTCGGAGGGTCAACCGAGGAACCGAGGCTGCCATGACCGCGTTCGGCTACTTCCTGTCCTGCGAGGAGTTCACCCCCGCCCAGCTGGTCGAGCAGGCCCGGCTGGCGGAGCGGGCCGGCTTCACCCGGCTGGCGATCTCCGACCACTACCACCCGTGGAACGACGCCCAGGGCAACAGCCCGTTCGTCTGGGGCGTGATCGGCGCGCTGTCGCAGGTCACCCGGTTGCCGGTGACCACGCTCGTCACCTGCCCGACCGTGCGGCTGCACCCGGCGGTCACGGCGCAGGCCGCGGCCACGGCGGACGTGCAGCTGGCGGGCGGGCTGCGGCTCGGGGTGGGCACCGGGGAGGCGCTCAACGAGCACGTGCTCGGCGACCGCTGGCCGCCGTTCGCGGTGCGGGCGGAGATGCTGGAGGAGGCCGTCGCGGTGATGCGCGAGCTGTTCACCGGTGAGGTGGTCTCCCATCGCGGCACGCACTACACGGTCGAGAACGCCCGGCTGTACACGCCCCCGAAGGACGGCCGGCTCCCGGTGTACGTCTCGGCGTTCGGCCCCAAGGCGGCCGAACTGGCGGCGGAGCTAGGGGACGGGCTGGTCACCATGACGCCGGACACCGAGCTGATCGGCCGCTACCGGGCGGCCGGCGGCACCGGACCGGTCCTGGGCGGGGTGAAGGTCTGCTGGTCGGAGGACGAGGAGCGGGCGGTCAAGACCGTCCACCGGCTGTGGCCGAGCGAGCTGCTGCCCGGTGAGCTCGCCCAGGTGCTGCCCACACCGGAGCACTTCGAGCAGGCCACCGAGCTGGTCACCGAGGAACTGGTGGCCCGGGCGGTCACCTGCGGCGACGATCCGCAGGCGCACGCCGACCGGCTGCGCTCGTACGTCGGAGCCGGCTTCGACGAGGTGTACGTCGGGCAGATCGGCCAGGAGCAGGAAGGGTTCTTCGACTTCTACCGCGAGCAGATCCTGCCGCAGGTCGCGGCCTGAAGCCGGGGGAGCGCGCCGTGACGGCCCACCCGCCCTGGAGCCTGCGCGAGTACGCCCTCCTCGCCGACGGCGAACGCGGCGCGCTGGTGGGACCGTTCGGCGAGGTCGCCTGGTTGTGCGCGCCCCGCTGGGACTCGGACCCGCTGTTCGCCGGCCTGGTCGGCGGCAGCGGTGTGTACGCGGTGACGCCGGTCGGCCGGTTCGTGCCCGGCGGCCACTACGAGGACGGTGGACTGATCCGCCGCAGCCGGTGGATCACCGAGGACGGGGTGCTGGTGTGCCGGGAGGCGCTGGCGCTGCCCGCGGACCCGCACCGGCTGGTGCTGCTGCGCCGGCTGACCGCCGAGGTCGCGCCGGTGCGGTTCCGGGTGGTCCTGGAGCCGGGGCAGGGCTTCGGGTCGCGCCGGTCCCGGGCCCCGGAACGGACGGCGGACGGCTGGTCTCTGCGGGCCGGTCCGCTGCGGCTGCGCTGGACCGGAGACGGGTCAGGGTCAGGGGCAGGCACAGGGGCGGCCCGGCCCGCAGCGACCGGCGGGCTCAGCGCCGAGTTCGTGCTCCGCCCGGGCGAGCGGCTGGACCTCGTGCTGGAAGCCTGCGACCACCGCCTGGACGGGCCGCCGCCGGAGCCGGAGCGCTGCTGGCGGGCCACCGAGCGGGCCTGGCGGGAGGCCGTACCCGCGCTCGGGCACACCCTGGACGACCGCGACGCCCGGTTCTCCTACGCCGTGCTGCGCGGGCTCACCTCCCCCGCCACCGGCGGCATGGTGGCCGCGGCGACCACCAGCCTGCCGGAGCGGGCCGAGACCGGCCGCAACTACGACTACCGCTACGTCTGGATCCGCGACCAGTGCCTGGCCGGGCAGGCGGTGGCGGCCTGCGGGCCGTACGGACTGCTCGACGACGCGGTGCGGTTCACCACGGCGAGGCTCGACGAGCACGGCCCCGGCCTCTCCCCCGCGTACACGGTGACCGGCGGGCGGGTGCCCGACCAGCGGACGGTCGACCTGCCCGGCTACCCGGGCGGCCACGACCGGGTCGGCAACCACATCACCCGGCAGTTCCAGCTGGACGTCTTCGGCGAGGCCCTGCTGCTGTACGCGGCGGCCGCCCGGCACGACCGGCTGGATCCGGACGCCCGCACGGCGGTCCGGACAGCGGCCACCGCGATCGCCCGCCGGTGGCGCGAACCGGACGCCGGCCTATGGGAGTTGGAGGACCGCGCCTGGACCCACAGCCGACTGATCTGCGCCGCCGGGCTGCGCGCGATCACCCGCCCGGAGGCGGCCGGTCCGGCGGCCGTCCCGGACGGCCTCGCGGCGGACTGGAGCGCGCTGGCCGACCGGCTGCTGGCCCACACCGGCCGCCACGCCCTGCACCCCTCGGGCCGCTGGCAGCGCTCCCCCCGGGATCCGTCGCCCGACCTCGCCCTGCTGCTCCCGCCGGTGCGCGGCACCCCGGCGCCGGACGACCCGCGGACGGTCGCCACGCTGCGCGCCTGCCGCCGCGAACTCACCGACGGGCACTACGCCTACCGGTTCCGGCACGACGAGCGCCCGCTGGCCGAGGCCGAGGGCGCGTTCGTGCTGTGCGGCTTCCTGCTGGCGCTGGCCGAGCACCAGCAGGGCGACGCGGTCGAGGCGGCGCGCTGGTTCGAGGCGACCCGTGGGCTGTGCGGCTCGGCGGGGCTGTTCTCGGAGGAGTACGACATCGCACAGCGCCAGCAGCGGGGCAACCTGCCGCAGGCCTTCGTGCACGCCATGCTGCTGGAGGCCGCGGCTCGGCTGGCCCGGCCGCCGGGCGGCTGAGCAGCGGCCGGGCCGGGCGGGCCCGGCTCATGAACTCGGCTCATGGGGTCCGCTCATGAACTCGGCTCATGGGGTCCGCTCATGAACTCGGCTCATGGGGTCCGCTCATGAACTCGGCTCATGGGGTCCGCTCATGAGCACAGCTCATGAGCGCAGCTCAGGCGACGCGGTAGCCCTCGGCCCGGTCGGGCGCCAGGCGCAGGCCGTGGCCGGGCGCGCCGTCGGCGCCGGGGGTGACGCTTCCGCCGGAGGGGTCGAGCGTCCCGTCGAAGAGCAGCCGCTCGATCCGGACGTGGTCGTGGAACCACTCCAGGTGGCGGCAGTTGGGGACGGCCGCCGCCGCGTGGGCGTGCAGGTGGGGCGCGCAGTGCGCGGAGACGTCCAGGCCGTGCGCCTCGGCGAGGGCGGCGGTGCGCAGCCAGCCGGTGAGGCCGCCGCAGCGGGTGGCGTCGGCCTGGAGGCAGTCGACGACGGGGACCATCCGGGCGAAGTAGGCGAGGTCGTAGCCGTACTCCCCGGCCGTGACGTCGGGCGGGACGGCGTCGCGGACGGCGCGCAGGCCGGTGAGGTCGTCGGAGGAGACGGGCTCCTCGAACCAGGTGACGCCCTGGTCGGCGAGCGCGGCGCCGATCCGGACGGCCTGCTTGCGCCGGTAGCCGCCGTTGGCGTCGGTGTACAGCTCCACGTCGTCGCCGACGGCGGTCCGGGCGGCGCGGACCCGTTCGAGGTCGCGCCGTTCGCGGGTGCCCCAGGACTCGCCGATCTTGATCTTGACCCGGGGGATGCCCAGTTCCTCGGTCCAGCCGAGGAGTTGGCGTCGCTGCCGGTCCGCCGAGTAGGTGGTGAAGCCGCCGCTGCCGTACACCGCGACCGGGCGGGCGGCGCCGCCGAGCAGCCGGGCGAGCGGCAGGCCCAGCAGGTGTCCGCGCAGGTCCCACAGGGCGAGGTCGACGGCCGAGACGGCGCCCGCGACCAGGCCGGGGCGGCCGGTGTTGCGCACCGCCCGGTTCATCGCCCCGTACGCGCCGCCGGTGTCGTGCCCGTCCCGGCCGGCGACCAGCGGGGCGAGCTCCTCGGTGATCACGGCGGCGGTGGCGGGCGCGCCGTACGTCCAGCCGAGGCCGGTGTGCGGGCCGCTGACGGCCTCGGCGAGGACCAGGGTGGTGTGGTCCCAGGCGAGGGTGCCGTCCGCCTCCGGGGCGTCGGTGGGGACGGTGAAGACGCGGACGCCGAGCCGCTCGACCTCGCTCACGGCGGTGACCTCAGTCCGGAGCGCGCGCCGGCCGTCAGCAGGCCGGCGGCGCGGTCGACCAGGGCCATGATGGTGAGCGCCGGGTTGGCGCTGCCCTGGGTGGGGAGCACGCTGCCGTCGGTGATCAGCAGGTTGGGCACGGCGAAGGCGCGCAGCCGGTGGTCGACCACCCCGCTCAGGTGGTCGGCGCCCATCCGGCAGCCGCCGACCAGGTGGGCGTAGCGGTCGATGGTGATGACCTCGCTCGCCCCGGCGGCGCGCAGCAGGGACTCCATGACCTCCCGGGCGGCGCGGATCAGCATCCGGTCGTTCTCGCACTGGGAGAAGGAGAACTCGGCGACGGGCAGGCCGCGCCGGTCGGTCTCCGCGGCCAGCGTGACCCGGTTGTCGGCCTGGGGCAGCAGTTCCGCCATGGCGCCGAGGGTGGCCCAGTGCACGTAGTCGGAGAGGTAGCGGCGCAGGTCGGCGCCCCAGTGGCCCTGGGCGATGACGTGCTCGGCCCAGGTGATGGGCAGCGGCGAGATGTTCTGGATGGTGAAGCCGCGCCGGTAGGGCTTGGCGGGGTCGGTCTCGTAGTACTGCTCGGTGGAGACCTCGGGCGGCGGGGCCTTGTAGGCGCGGATCTCCTCCTCGAAGCGGCCGGAGGTCTGCGGCGCGCCCTGCACCATGACGTAGCGGCCGACCAGGTCGTGGTCGTTGCACAGGCCTTCGGGGAAGCGGCGGCAGGCGGAGTTGAGCAGCAGCCGCGGGGTCTCGATGGCGTACCCGGCGATCGCGACGGTACGGGCGCGCTGGAGGTGTTCGCGGCCGTGGTGGAAGTAGCGGACGCCGCGGGCGAAGCCCTCGTGGTCGAGTTCGACGGCGGAGGCCATGCAGTCGGCGCGGATCTCGGCGCCGTGCGCGAGGGCGTCGGGCACGTGGGTGATCAGCGGGGAGGCCTTGGCGTTGACCTTGCAGCCCTGGAGGCAGAAGCCCCGGTAGACGCAGTGCGGGCGGCGCCCGAAGCGGCCGTTGGTGATGGCGACCGGGCCGACCCGGGCCTGCACCCCGAGGGCGGCGGCGCCGCGCAGGAAGATCTCGCCGTTGCCGCCGACGGGGTGCGGCGGGTGCGGGTAGGGGTGCGGCTCGCCCCAGGGCCAGTACTGGCCGGCGACGGGCAGTTCGTACTCCAGGCGGCGGTAGGAGTCGCGCAGGTCGGCGTAGTCGATCGGCCAGTCGGCGCCGACGCCGTCCAGGGTGTGGGTGCGGAAGTCGGAGGGGTGGAAGCGCGGCGCGTAGCCGGCGAAGTGGACCATCGAACCGCCCACGCCCCGGCCGGAGTTGTTGGAACCGAGCGGCACCGGGTCGGTGCCGGAGACGAGGCGCGGCTCGGTCCAGTACAGGTGGTGGGAGCCGGCTTCGTCGCTGACCCAGTCGGCGAGCGGGTCCCAGAACGGCCCGGCCTCCAGGACGACCACCCTCCAGCCGCGGCGGGCCGTCCGCTGGGCGAGGGTGGCGCCGCCCGCGCCGCAGCCGACGATCAGCAGGTCGACCTCGTCGGAGTCCTCGTACCGCCGCATGTCGCGGATCAGGGTGTGGTCGAAGCCGTGGCCGTCGCGGGGCAGCAGCCAGGCGGAGGCGTTGGTGCGGCGGACCTCGCGTTGGGCGGCGGCGTTGGCCCGTACCGTCTCGGCGGCGGCGCGCAGCCGGGAGTGCCGGCCCGGGTCGGTGGCGGGCGGCACCGGGCGGGGCGGCTCGTGGTCGGGCGGGCGGGGCGGCCGGGAGTGGGCGTCGGCGACCTCCCAGGGCTCGCGCAGGCCGACGCCGAGGCGCAGGTAGCCGCGCGGGTGGGCGGGGCCGCCGAAGCCGATCTCGTTCCAGGCGGCGGGGGTCGCGTAGTAGGCGGTGCAGGTGTAGCGGGTCCACAGGCTCCACACGTGCCGGGCGGGCAGGCCGTGCCAGCGTGCGCCCTGCATCTCCTGGACGCGGCCGACCAGGGCCCGCTGCTGCGCCTCGGTGAGCGCGGAGAAGGGGCCCTCGGCGTCCTCGTCCAGGGCGTGCAGGCTCTGCCGCCAGGCCTCGTCGTCCGGCGGCATGTCGGCGTAGTGCCAACCGTCGGTCTGCTGTTCGGCGAGCCGGGCGTCGATCATGGCGAGCAGCGGCACCTGCGGGTGGTCGAGCAACTGGTCGAGCAGGGCACGGGCGGTGGCCTCCTCGGCGGGCGTGAAGAAGCGCAGCGGGGGCTGGGGGCCGCCCGTCCGGGCGACCACGACGGCGGCCGTCTCCTTGTCCCAGTGCGGGAGTTGGCCGAGCACGTCGTACCCGGGGAAGCGCGGCTCGGGGCGCTCGCGGGGCTCAGGCATCCCTGGACTCCCGGCGCAGGAGGGCGGCGACCAGGCCCATGCCGCCGACCAGGCTCATCAGCAGCGGGGCGAACAGCGGCGGGCCCATCTCGACGTTGTAGCGGGCCATCGCCCAGCCGCCGGGCTTCTCGGCGATGCCGCGGACGTGCAGGTAGGTGCCCTGCAGCCCGTTGGCGGTGATCGCCGCGGAGGCGACCGGCAGCAGGGTGTGCGCGGCGCGCGGGCTGAGCGCTCCGCCGACCCCGGCGACCGCCCCGACCGGGCCGAGCCAGACCGGCCACCACATCACGCGGTTGCCGAAGCCGGCCCGGTCGTGCTCCAGGTAGATCTCGGCGGCGGTGATCACCGAGCCGGCGGCGGTGGCCAGGGCGAGCGAGCGCTGGAAGCGGCCGGTGCGCACGTTGCGCAGCGCGAGGTCGACGCCGCGCCGGGCCGGGTCAACGATGCCCATGCCGGCCTCCGAAGGAGGGCAGCAGCTCCTGCAGCTTGGCCTTGAAGCCCTGGCGGACCATCGCCGCCCGGTCGGCGTCCCCGCGCAGCACCGACTCGGCGGCGGCCTGGATCTGGTCCCAGGAGGCGTGCGGCGGGATCGGCGGGACGGCCGGGTCGGTGCGGAGCTCCAGCAGGTACGGCCGGTCGGCGGCCAGGGCGTGCTGCCAGCCGTCGGTCACCGCACCGGGCTCGTCGACGCGCTCGGCGCCGAGGCCCAGCGACCGGGCGAAGCCCGCGTAGTCGACGTCGGGCAGCTGCTGGGAGGGCAGGAAGCTCGGCGCACCCTCCATCGCCCGCATCTCCCAGGTCACCTGGTTGAGGTCGCGGTTGTTGAGCACCGCCACCACCAGCCGCGGGTCCTCCCACTGCCGCCAGTACTTGGCGACGGTGATCAGCTCGGCGAGCCCGTTCATCTGCATGGCGCCGTCGCCGACCAGGGCGATCGCGGGCCGCCCGGGGTGGGCGAACTTGGCGCCGATCGCGTACGGGACGCCCGGCCCCATGGTGGCCAGGGTGCCGGACAGCGAGCCGCGCATGCTGCCGCGGAAGCGCAGGTGGCGGGCGTACCAGTTGGCGGCGGAGCCGGAGTCGGCGGTGACCACGGCGTCGTCGGGCAGCAGGTGGTCCAGGGCGTGGATCGCGTACTCGGGGTTGATCGGGTCCGCCTCGACGCCGGCCCGCCGCTCCATCACCTCGCGCCAGCGCTCGGCGTTGTCGCACACGGTGCGCTGCCAGCCGCGGTCCTCCTTGCGGACCAGCAGCGGCAGCAGCGCGTCCAGGGTGCGGGCGGCGTCGCCGACCAGGTTGACCTCGTACGGGTAGCGCAGGCCGACCATGAACGGGTCGAGGTCGATCTGCACGCCCCTGGCCTGCCCGAAGTCGGGGAGGAACTGGGTGTACGGGAAGCTGGATCCCACGGTCAGCAGGGTGTCGCAGTCGCGCATCAGCTCGTACGAGGGGCGGGTGCCGAGCAGGCCGATCGCGCCGGTGACGTAGGGCAGGGTGTCCGGCAGCGCGTCCTTGCCCAGCAGCGCCTTGGCGACGCCCGCGCCGAGCAGCTCGGCCACCTGCTGGACCTGGCGGCGGGCCCCTCGGGCGCCCTGGCCGACCAGCATGGCGACCTTGCGGCCGGAGTTGAGCACGTCGGCCGCGCGGTGCAGCTCCGACTCTTCGGGCAGCACCGTCCAGCGGGCGCTGTCCAGGCTGGAGGGCACCATCTTGAAGGCGTGCTCCGGCGGGCTGTAGTCCAGCTCCTGGACGTCGGCGGGCACGATGACGGCGGTGACGGTCCGGCGGGCGGCGGCGGTGCGCAGCGCCCGGTCCAGGACGTTGGGCAGCTGCTCGGGGACGGTCACCATCTGGCAGTACTCGGCGGCGACGTCCTTGAACAGGCTGAGCAGGTCCACCTCCTGCTGGTAGGAGCCGCCCATCGCGCTGCGGTTCGTCTGCCCGACGATCGCGACCACCGGGACGTGGTCGAGCTTGGCGTCGTACAGGCCGTTCAGGAGGTGGATCGCGCCGGGCCCGGAGGTCGCCGCGCACACGCCGGTGCGGCCGGAGAACTTCGCGTAGCCGACCGCCTCGAACGCGGCCATCTCCTCGTGCCGGGCCTGGACGAACACGGGGTGGTTGTCGGCCCGGCCCCAGGCCGTGAGCAGTCCGTTGATGCCGTCGCCCGGGTAGCCGAAGACGTACTCGACGTCCCAGGCACGCAGCCGTTCCAGGATGTGGTCGGAAACCTTCGGGGTCACGGTGCTCCTCCTTCGTGCTTCACGCTTCGTGCTTCACGCCTACGGCCCCCCGCAGCGCGACTGTCCGCTGCGCGGCGCGGGAAACGGGGCGGCGGGCGGGAACTTCGGACCCGCCCGGGATTCGCCGCACGGCCCCCGGGTACACGCGGCGGGGCAAGGACCCCGACCAGGGAGGCGCCCGATGACCGTCCCGACACCCCCGGACCCCGACACCCAGCCGGTCCCCCACCCGAACCCCGCGCCGGGGCCCGGCGGCCCCGATCCGGCGCCGCCGCCGATCCCGCCGTTCCCGCCGCCCGAGCCGTTCCCGGCCGACCCCGATCCGGCGCCGCTGCCGCAGCCGCACCCCGGGCAGGGCTGACGGGGCCGTCGGCGCGCACCGGTTCCCCGGCGCCGGTGTTTCGGCGGGGCCCGCGCGGCTAGACGCCCCGTCATGACGATCCGAAAGCGTTCCCGCCCCCGCACCGTGGTCATCACCGGCGCGACCGCCGGTGTCGGCCGGGCCTGCGTCCGCGCCTTCGCCGCCCGGGGCGACCGCCTCGTGCTGGTCGCCCGCGGCCTGGCCGGCCTGCGCGCCGCCTCGGCGGAGGCGCAGGCCGCCGGCGCCGAGGTGCGCACCGTCCTGGCCGACGTGGCCGACCCCGAGGCCTGCGAGGGTGTCGCCGAGCGCGCCGAGGCCGAGTTCGGACCGATCGACGTCTGGGTCAATGACGCTTTCGTCTCGGTCTTCGCGCCCTTCACCGAGATCACCCCGGAGGAGTTCCAGCGGGTCACCGAGGTCACCTACCTGGGCTACGTCAACGCCACCCGGGCCGCGCTGCGCCGGATGCTGCCGCGTGACCACGGCACGGTCGTGCAGGTCGGTTCGGCGATCGCCTACCGGGGCATCCCGCTGCAGACCGCGTACAGCGGCGCCAAGCACGCGATCCAGGGCTGGCACGAGGCCCTGCGCTGTGAACTGCTCGCCAGCGGCTCCGGGGTACGGGTGACCATGGTGCAGCTACCGGCCGTCAACACCCCGCAGTTCGACTGGGTGCTCAACCGGCTGCGCGGCCGCGCCCGGCCCGTCCCGCCCGTCCACCAGCCCGAACTGGCCGCCCGCGCGGTCCGGTTCGCGGCCGACCACCCCGGGCGGCGGGAGTACTGGGTGGGTGCCAGCACGGCCGCCACCCTGATCGCCAACGCCGTGGCGCCCGGACTGCTCGACCGCTACCTCGCCCGCACCGGCATCGACGCCCAGAAGGAGGACCGCCCGCGCCGGGCGGACGACCGGCCCAACCTCTGGGCGCCGCAGGACAGCGATGAGGACCGCGGCGCGCACGGCCGCTTCGACGCCGAATCCCGCGAGCACAGCGCCCAGTTGTGGGCTTCCCAGCACCACGGGCTGCTCGCGGCGGCCGGCGGCGCGGCGCTGCTCGGCGCGGCCGCGGGGGCGCTCGCCCGGGGGCGGTGAGGCCCCCTCCTCACCGGCAGGCCGTCGGACCGGCAGGCAGTCGCACCGGCAGGCCGTCAGACCAGCAGGTCCTCCAGCTCGGCCTCGAAGAGCAGGGCGGGATCGAAGCCCATGCCGGTGAAGTGGCCGGCGAGTTCCAGGGACAGGACGCCGTGCAGGCGGGTCCAGAAGGTCAGGAAGCGGTGCAGCGCCCCGGTGGGGGCGGGGTGGTCGGCGGCCCACTCCCGGTGGGTCTCCAGGTGCGCGGCGAACGGTGTCCGCGGGGCGTCGCCGGTGAGCGGCACGCAGGCGTCGACGAGCGTGCGCATCATCTCGCCGGCGATCGCGGTGGTGTCCTCGGGCGCGTGGTAGCCGGGGACGGGCGTGCCGTAGAGCAGGAAGTAGCGTTGCGGGTCCGCGAGGGCCCAGCCGCGCAGCGCGCGGGCGAGCCCGGCGAGGTCGGCGCCGTCGGTGGCGGCCGCGGCGAGGGTGTCGGCGAGGCTCCGGTACGCGTCCCGGACGAGTTCGGTGATCAGTTCGTCGCGGCCGGCGTAGTAGCGGTAGAGGGCCGGGCCGCTCAGGCCCATCTGCTTGGCGATCGCGTTGAGCGAGAGCGCGGAGGCGCCCGCCGTGGCGATCTGCTCCCAGGCGTGCCGCTTGATCTCCTCGCGCAGCTGGGCCCGGTAGCGCTCGCGCGGGGTGTCCGCGCCCGTCTTCGCCATGGTCCGCCCGCTCTCCGCAGCATGCTGCTACTAGATGTTCACGCTTGAGTGAGAAGCTATCACGGAACCCCTTGACCACCGCTCGACTGTCGAGTTAGAGCTCCTCACGAACAATTGAGCGTCTCGCTCAGGGCTGATCGCGCCGTACCCGACGGCCCGACGACCCGTTCGCGAAGGGGAGTCCCGTGTCCGGCACGGCTGCACGACCTGAAGGCCACCGCCGAGGCCCGCACCCAATGACCTTCGCACCCCCGTGCATGGAACCCGGCCATCCGGGCAGGCGCCGTCCGGGGCGGACCGCGCCCTGGGCGTGCCGCGTTCCACGCGCGCCCCGCCCCGTCGACGAGACGAGAGGAGTGCCGACCATGGGCACCGACGACAAGATGCGCAACATGGCGGAGAAGGCCCGCGGCAAGGCCAAGGAAGCCACCGGCAAGGCCACCGGAAACCCCGCGACCGAGATCAGGGGCAAGGGCGAGCAGGTGAAGAGCGACCTGAAGCAGGCCGGCGAGAAGATCAAGGACGCGGGCAAGCACTGACCCGGCACCCGGGGGCGTCCCGGACGCCCCCGGGCACCGCGCCGCCACCGCTTCCCCACCGCTTCCGCCGCCCGGCCGAGGAGGCCGATCCCATGACCGACCAGCACGAACGCGTACCCGAGGATCCCCCGGTCCGCGTCGAGACCCCCGAGTCGCGGATGACCGGCGAGGGCTCGCCGCCGCCCGAGCACGAGGAGGAGAAGGGGCCGCAGGACGGGCCCGAGTACGAGACGACCGATCCCGCGCCGGAGGAGCCGCCGGACTGAGGCGCCCCGAGGGAGGTACGGCGCCCAGCACCCGCCACCCGCCACCCGCCACCCGCCACCCGCCACCACGGTCCGATCATCCGGTGAATCCGCTGATCTGAGGCGCAGTTGAACGCACACATCCGCTGATCGGAGGACTCGGCCCCGCGCTCCGGCGAACGGGTGGACCCGTACGGCGATCCCGCGCGCGGCGGCGTTGCGCGCGGGACGCGCTCACCCGCCGGGCGGTACACCTGGGGCCGCTCGCCGCAGCCGCGGCGCTGCCCAGCCGACCGGGACGGGGTGACGTGATGCGCACGGCGGCCGAACTGCTGCTCTGGTGGGGCGTTTTGCTGCTGCTCAACACCGTGCTGATCAGCTCGGTGTCGCCGTTGGAAATGGCCGTGGGCGGCGGCATCGCGCTGCTCGGGGCGCTCGGCGCGATCGCCGTGCGGCGTGCCTCCGGGGCCACCCCGGGTGGTCCGGCCCGCCTCGCCGGCGCGCTCTGGGCCTTCCCCCGGACGCTGCTCGCCGACACCGGTCGGCTGGCACTCGCCGTCGTCTCCCCCGGGCACCGGCAGTCCGGCTTCCGGACCGTCCGGCTCGCCCCCGGCACCGGGCCCGCCTGGGCGGCCGCGCTGCTCTCCGCGACCCCCGGCGCCTACGCCGTGGAGAGCGCCGACGGCACCCTGACCGTGCACGCCCTCGGCCGCCGGGTCTCCGCCCTGGAACACGCGCTGACGGACGGCGAACCCGCGCGGACGGACGGCGCCGAGTGAACGTCTGGCTGCTCGCGGCAGCCCTCCTGGCCGCCGGCGGGCTCGCCCCCTGCCTGCTACTCGGGCTGCGCGGCGCGGCGCAGCAGCGGCTGGCCGGACTGAACCTCGCCGCCACCGTGACCGCCGCCGTCCTGCTGCTGCTCGCCCGGGGCTTCAGCCGCAGCTCCTACACCGACCTGGCGCTGGACCTGGCCGTGCTCGCTCCCGCCGGGACGCTGGTGTTCACCCGCTTCCTGGCCGGCGAGGAGCACTGATGGACCGCCACGTCCTCGCCCTGGTCCTGCTCTGGGCGGGCACCGCCGCCCTGCTGCTCGCCGCGCTGGCGCTGGTGGTGCTGCCCGGGCCGTACCTGCGGCTGCACGCGCTCTCCCCCGCCGCCGGGCTCGGCGCGCCGCTGGTCGCGCTCGCCCTCGCGGTGGACACCGGCCCGGGGCGGGCGGCCGTCAAGCTGCTGGTGGTCGGGCTGCTGTCGGCCGTCGGCGGCACCGTCACCACGATGGCCGTCGCCCGGGCCACCCTCCGCACCGAGTCGGAGGCACCGCGGTGACCGACGCCCTCATCGTGATCGCCCTGCTGCTGACCGGGCTCACCGCCACCGCGGCCGCCCTCACCCGCGACCCGGTCCGGCAGGCGGCCGTCCTCGCGCTGCTCGGGCTCTGCCTCGCGGTGCTCTTCACCGTGCTGCAGGCCCCCGACGTCGCGCTCTCCCAACTCGGCGTCGGCAGCGCGATCACCCCGCTGCTGATCCTGCTGACCGTCCGCCGGGTGCGCCGCGACGAGCACTCCGACGACCGTACGGACCGCTCCGAGTGAGCCGCGCGACCCGGCTGCGGCTCTTCCTGGTCGCGGCCGCCGTCCTCGCCGCCGGGCTGATCACCGCCGCCGGTGAGCTGCCCGGCTTCGGCGGAGCCCGGCACCCGTACGGCGAACGCTCGGTGGCCGCCGGACTGGAGCGGCGGACGGCCAACATCGTCTCCTCCGTCAACTTCGACCAGCGCGCCTTCGACACCCTCGGCGAGGAGTCGATCCTGTTCGGCTCGGTGCTCGGCGCCGGCATGCTGCTGCGCCTGGCCCGGGACGAACGCAAGCGCCGCGCCGCCGCCGAGCCGGTGCTGCCCACCACCCGGCTGTTCGGCGCCACCCTGCTGCCCGTCACCGTGCTGACCGGCGGGTACCTCATCGCGCACGGCGCGTTGAGCCCCGGCGGCGGCTTCCAGGGCGGGGTGGCCCTCGCCACCGCGCTGCACCTGGCGTACGTCGCCGCCGACTACCGGGTGCTCAAGCGGATCCGCCCGCTGGCCGCTCTGGACGTCGCGGACGCGGTGGCCGCGGGGGCGTTCGCCGCGCTCGGTCTGGTCGGCCTCGCCTCCGGGGCCGGCTACCTCGCCAACACCCTGCCGCTCGGCACCTTCAACCAGCTCTCGTCCAGCGGCCTGGTGGCCGTGGTCAACGCGGTGGTCGGGGTGGAGGTCGCCTCCGGGGTGGTGGTGCTGCTCGCGCACTTCCTGGACCAGGCCGTCGAGGTCGTCCCCCGCGGAGGGCGCCGATGAGCGAACTGCCCTACCTGGTCGCCGGCTGGATCCTGCTCGCCGGGTTGTACGGCCTGGTGACCAGCCGCAACCTGGTGCAGGCGGTCGGCTGCCTGGCCGTCGCGCAGTCCTCGACGTACGTGCTGCTGCTCGCGATCGGCTACCGCCGCGGCGCCACCGCCCCCGTCTTCTCCGACCTGCCGACCGACGCTCCGGTGGTGGACCCGGTGGTCCAGGCCCTGACGCTCACCGACATCGTGGTCGGTGCCACCGTCACCGCGCTGCTCCTCGCCCTGGTGATCCAACTGCGCAAGCGCCACGGCACGGTGGACCCGGAGGAACTGACCGGGCTGCGCGGGTGAGTCCGTCGGAAACCTCCGATCTGCTGCCCCTGGCCGTCGCGATCCCGCTGCTGGGCGCGGCGCTCCTGGCCGTCACCGGGCGGTGGCTGCCGCGCTCCGGGCGCGACGCGCTCGCCACCGCCCTGGCCGCCGCCGACCTCGGCTGCCTGGCGCTGCTCTGGGCGCGGACCGATCCGGACGGCCGGGCCGTCTCCTGGCTCGGCGGCTGGCTCCCGCGCGGCGGGCACGGCGTGGGCATCGTGCTGGTCGCCGACCGCCTCGGCACCGGCCTGGCCCTGCTCGCGGCGGTCCTGGTGCTCGCGGTGCTCGGCTACGCCTGGCGGTACTTCGACGAACCCTCCGGCGAGCACGGCGGGATGTTCCCCGCACTGGTGCTGCTCTTCGAGGCCGGGATGTGCGGATTCGCGCTCACCGGCGACCTGTTCGACGCCTTCGTCTTCTTCGAACTGATGGGCGCCGTCGCCTACGCGCTGACCGGCTACCGGATCGAGGACCCGCGCCCGCTGCACGGCGCGCTCGCCTTCGGCCTGGTCAACTCCACCGCCGCCTACCTGTCACTGCTCGGCATCGGCCTGCTCTACGCCCGCACCGGCGAGCTCGGCCTGGCCCAGATCGGCGCCGAACTCGACCGGCTCGCCGTACCCGGGCACGGCCCGGACGCCCTGCTGGTGCTCGCCTTCGTCCTGGTCCTGGCCGGCCCGCTGGTGAAGGCCGCCGCGACGCCCTTCCACTTCTGGCTGCCGGACGCGCACGCGGTCGCGCCGAGCCCGGTGTGCATGCTGCTGTCCGGCGTGATGGTCGAACTCGGCGTCTACGGCGCGGCCCGGATCCACCGGGTGGTCTTCGCCGGCCCGGGCGGCCTGCCCGACCCCGCCGTCCGCGGCACCCTGCTGGCCGCCGGGGTGCTGACGGCGCTGGTGGGAGGGGTGATGTGCTGGCAGCAGCGGCACCTGAAGCGGATGCTGGCGTTCTCCACGGTCGGGCACGTCGGGCTGTTCCTGATCGGCACGGCCCTGCTCACCCCGGCCGGACTGTCCGGCGCGGCGGTGTACGTGGCCGGCCACGCGGGCGCCAAGGCGGCGCTGTTCGGACTCACCGGCGTCCTGCTCGACCGCTACGGCTCGGTGGACGAGCACGGACTGCACGGCCGGGCCCGTGGACTCCGGGTGCCCGGGCTGCTGTTCGTCCTCGGCGCGCTGGCCCTGGCCGGGCTGCCGCCGTTCGGCACCGGGCTGGGCAAGGCCGTCACCGAGGAGGCGGCCGGGCACCGACTGGCCTGGCTGCCCGTGGTGTTCGTGCTGGTGTCGGCGCTGACCGGCGGCGCGGTGCTACGGGCGGGCCTGCGCGTCTTCGGCGGGCTCGGTGCACCGCCGAAGGAACACCCCGAGGTGGCAGACACCACCGGCGAGGGCGAGGAACCCGAGGTCCGCGCACCGGGCCGGCGCCTGCCGCCGCCGATGGTGCTGGTGCCCGGGCTGCTGCTGGCGGGCTGCCTGGCCGTCGGCGTGCTCCCCGGCGTCGGCCGGGCCCTGGCGGCGGGCGCGGCCGCCTTCACCGACCGGGCCGGCTGCCTCACCGACGCGCTCGGGCAGCCGACCGTACCCGCGACGGCGATGACGGCGACGGCGACCACGACGGCGGCCACGACGGCTGTCGTGCCCGAGGCCTGGTGGACCGCCTCCGGCCTCGGACTCGGACTGCTCTCCGCCCTGGTGGCCGTGGCCTTCGCCACCGCGGCCCTCCACCGGGACCCGAGGCGGGGCACCGGCGGGCTCCACCGGGCGCTCGTCCTGCCGCTGCGCCGCCTGCACTCCGGCCTGCTCGGGGACTACGTGGCGTGGCTGACCGTCGGGCTGGCGGCGCTGGTCGTCGCGCTCTCGGCCCAACTGTGAGGCTTGGCCGGGCAGTTCACCGATGGTCGGTGCGCGGCGATCCGCCGGGTTCGGGGCCCGGCGGATCGCGGTGCGCGGATCGCGGTGCGCGAACCTCAGTGCGCGGACCTCAGTGCGCGGACCTCAGTGCGCGGACCTCAGTGCGCGGACCTCAGTGCGCGGACCTCAGTACGCGGTTTCCGCTGCGCGGCTCCCGGTCAGGCCGGGATGCCGCAGTACTGCTGCTGCTTGCCGATCGCGCGGTAGACGCAGTCGGCCGTCTCCACCAGGCGCAGCACCGCCTCGCGGTTGCGGCTGGTCTCGCGTCCGATCACCTCGTCGGGCGGATAGAAGCCGCCGCCGCTGCCGCTCGGGCCGGGGTACATCTCGAAGGTGTAGGCGAAGACCCGCTGCGAGCCCCACAGCCAGTCGTCGATCGCGCCGTCGGTGATGTAGAGCTCGCTGGACTGCTCGGGCGTGTAGCCGTTGGTGGCGGCCATCGAGCGGCCGAGGGTGGCGAAGGTGTCGTACTCGTCCGCGGTCATGCCGGGGACGGTCTCGGCGGTGGTCCAGCCGAACGGCCAGAGCACCAGCTGACTGTAGGTGTGGAAGTCGATGGCCGCGGTGATCTGCTGCTTGCCGCCGACGATCCGGCTGCGGACGAAGTCGGCGACCACCTTGGTCTCCTTGGCCGACTCCGGGGCACTGCCGCGGTAGGTCTCGTTGGAGGTGGAGCCGGAGGATCCGCCGCAGCAGCCCCACTTGTAGTTCCAGTTGCGGTTGAGGTCGGTGCCGACGCTGTTGCTGCCGGGGTTCGGCTGGCGGTCCTTGCGCCAGCTGCGGTAGCGGCCGGTGGCGATGTCGTACTCGCCGCCGTCCGGGTTGAGGTCGGGGATCACCCAGATCTCCCGGGTGTTCACGGCGTTGGCGATCCGGCTGTCGGTGGCGTACTTGTCGCCGAACTCGTGCAGCAGGTAGAGCGCCATCTCGACGGTGAGGTGCTCGCGGGCGTGCTGGTGGGCGGTGAACAGCACCTCGGGCTCGTTCTCGTCGGTGCCGACGTTGTCGCTGATCTTCACGGCGACGATCGGGCGGCCCTCGTAGGAGGTGCCGATGACGCGCTTGCTCATGATGTCCGGGTGCGCGGCGACCACGGCGTCGATGTCGGCGGTCGCCTCGGCGTAGTTGTGGTACCCGGAGTCGGCCTGCGGGAAGTCGTACACCGGGCCGGCCAGGCCCTCGGCGTCGGGCGCCGAGCCGGACTCGGCGCCGTAGCGGGGGCCGGGCAGCGCGACGGGCGACCAGCCGAGCGCCCGCAGCCGGGCGGCTTCTGCGCTGGTGGCGGTGACCACCACCGCGTCCGGCAGGACGGCGTCGACGGAGGCGCCGGTGGCGGCGACGGCGGTGCGATCGGCGACGGTGCGGGGTCCGTCGAGGCGGTACTGCCGGGCGCTGTCGGCGGAGAACTCGGTCCAGTCGGTGAGGTCGGTCGCGCCGGACGCGGCCGCCGGGTGGCGGTCGGGCGAGGCGGCCCGGGCGGTGATCGGGGTGGCGAGGGCGAGGGCCAGCAGGACGGCGGTGGCCGCGGCGGGCTTCCCTCGGCGGGGCAGTCGCATGACTGTCCTCCTGTGGGGGTCCGTGGGGGCGGAACGGTGGAGGAGGTGAGGCGCGCGCCAGCATGATGGTCCGTCAATGTCATGGGTTCGTCAAGACGTTGGAAAGGCCCGGGCCGCCGGAGCCCCGCCGGACGAGCGCCTCAGCGGGCCGGATGGTCGGGGTCCAGTGCGGCGATCCAGCGGTCGAGGGTCTCGCGGGCGTCCGCGCCGATCGCCTCGCCGATCCATGCCTGGCCGCGACGCCAGGCCGGCTCGGCCTCGGCGAGCGCCCGGTGCCCGGCCTCGGTGACGGCGACCCGGGTGGTCCGCCCGGTCGACGAGGTCGCGGCCACCTCCACGAAGCCGCGCTGCACCAGGAGTTCGAGGTTGCGGCTGACGGTCGACCGCTCGATGCCGAGCCAACCGGCGATGTCCGAGGGGCGCGCCGGGCCGCCGACCGATGCCAGCTCGGAGAGCACCTCGACCTGCGGGAGCGTCAGCCCGTACCGGCGCAGCTCCGCGTCGACCCGTCGACCGACCAGGCGCTGCAAGCGCGCGATCCGCCGACCCAGACACTCCTGCGACATCAGCACGGCCTTGCGGCGCGACTCGTCCGCACTCTCCTGTTGCATCTACACCTCCGGTCGGTAGAGTACCCCGGCAGCATGTGTTGCATATACAACAAATGGAGGGGCCCATGTCACAGCTCACCGAACTGCTCCACCGCAACCGCGAGTTCGCCGCGGCCGTGGATCCCGCGCGACTGGCCATGTCGAGCCGGGAGCAGCTGCCCGAGCGGATCCTCGTCGTCCTGACCTGTCTCGATCCGCGGGTCGAGCCGGCCGGATTCCTCGGCCTCAGGACCGGCGAGGCGGGAGTGCTGCGCAACGCGGGGGGCCGCGTCGACGACCGGGTGGCGGAGGACATCGCCTACCTGGCCGCACGCTTCGGACTGCGGATCGACGTCGCCGTCGTCCACCACACCCAGTGCGGCACCGGCATGCTGTCCGAGCCCGCGTTCCGCCACGACTTCGCCGACCGCACCGGGCTCTCCGACCGCGAACTCGCAGCGAGGGCCGTGACCGATCCGACCGAGACCGTGCGCATGGACGTCGCGAAGCTGCTCGGGCACCCCCTGCTGTCCGCGGACGGCCTCGGCTCGGTGTCCGGCCATGTGCTCCGGCTCGAAACGGGGCTCGTGGAGACGGTCGTGAACGCAGCCGATCCGGCCCGGTCCGCCATCTGACCGATCCGAGCCACCGCCGCTCGCCGATGCCGGCCGCGCCCGCCCGGGGCGCGGCCGGCATCGGTGTGTCGTGGCCCGCACACCCATCTAGTTAGAAGGTCTCACGATTGCTGTTGACTCTCGCGCCCGCCGTGCGTTAGAACTTATAACGAACACAACAGCTTCTACGAAAGGAGGCGGCCGTGACCAGCGAGCGCCTTGTCGAGGTCGTCCTGCCGGGTGTCGTGGACCCGGAGGGTCTGCAGATCCGCTACGCGTCGGTGCCGCAGCCCGGCCCGGGACAGCTCCTGATCGCCATGGAGGCCACCGGCGTCTCCTTCGCCGAGCAGCAGATGCGCCGGGGCCGGTACTACGACCAGCCGCCGTTCCCCTTCGTGCCCGGCTACGACCTGGTGGGCCGGGTCCTGTCGACCGGGCCGGGCGTCGACCCGGCGCTGGCCGGGCGGCGGGTGGCCGCCCTGGTGAAGGTCGGCGGCTGGGCCAGCCACGTGGTCGTCGACGCCGCGGACGCGGTCGACGTCCCCGAGGGCCTCACCGCGGCGCAGGCCGAGACCGTCGTCGTCAACGGCATCACCGCCTGGCAGATGCTGCACCGCAAGGCGCGGGTGCGCTCCGGGCAGACCGTCCTGGTGCACGGCGCGAGCGGCGGGGTGGGGTCCGTCCTGGCCCAGCTCGCCCGGGCCGCCGGGGTGCGGGTGATCGGCACGGCCTCCGCCCGGCACCACGAGGCGCTGCGGGAACTGGGCGTCACCCCCGTCGACTACCGGGCGGGAGAGGTCCCCGCGCTGGTCCGGGAGCTGGCGCCGGGCGGCGTGGACGCGGTCTTCGACCACGTCGGCGGCCGCAGCGTCATCGACTCCTGGCAGCTGCTCGCACCCGGCGGCACCCTCGTCGCCTACGGCAGCGCCTCCACCCGCGACGACACCGGGTCCAAGCAGTGGCCGGTCCTCAAGATCCTCGCCCGCACCTCGCTGTGGAACACCCTGCCCAACGGCAAGCACGCGTACTTCTACAACATCTGGGCCGGCCGCGCGCTCGCCAAGGACCGCTTCCGGGCGCAGCTGCGGAGCGATCTCACCGAGGTGCTCGCCGCCGTCGACCGCGGCGAGGTCACCGCCCGCATCGCCGCCGAACTGCCGCTCACCAGTGCTGCCGAGGCCCTGCGCCTGGCGGAGTCGGGCACCGTCACGGGCAAGGTCGTGCTGACGGCCTGAGCCCCGCCGCAGGGCCGCCCGCCCGGGCGGCGAGGACAGCGCGACGGCCCCACCGCCACCGGTGGGGCCTTCGTCAGCGACCCTCAGGACGTGGGGTCCGGGCTCAGCGCACGGTGACGGTGAAGACCGGGGAGGCGGCGCCCCCGCCGATGACGCGCAGCTCGTTCGGGCCCTTGATGCCGAGCTTCACGCCGAGCGAGTAGGAGCTGGTACGGGTGGTCCGGACGGAGGCGGGCAGGGTGACCCAGGCGCCGTGCTGCTTCTGCTGCAGGGTCACCGTGCTGCCCGCCGCGAGGCCGGTGGTGGTGCCGGTGACGCGGAACGGCTGCCACGCCTGGACGGAGGTGGCCGACGGCGTGGCGGTGATGGCGGCGCTCGCGGCTGCGGGCTGACCGGCCGGCGCCGACTGGGCGGCCGGCGCGGGCTCGGCGACGACCGCGGGCGCGGCGACGGGCGCGGCGGCCAGGGCGGTACCGGCCAGCCCGGTCGAGAGCGCGGCGAGGGTGGTCACGGCGGCCAGGCGCAGGGAGTTCCGCTTGGAGAGGATCACGGGTGCACCCCTTTCGAGGGTGGTGATGCTTCGACCCGAAGGCGGATGCCGCGCTTCGGGCCCTGCCACCCGTACGGACGGCCCCGCCGCACCGATCGGTTGTGGACGGATCGTCACTGGCCGGTAACGATGGGCGTTTTGGCCGGATCCGGGTGGGTGGCACCGTTCGTTCCGGTTTCCCCGGCCGGGCCGCCCTCGGGAACACCGTCCCCGCCCGGGCCGTCCTCCGGAACGCCGCCCCCGGCCGGGCCGCCCCCGGGAACGCCGCCCGCGGGATCGCCGCCCGCGGACAGCTCCCCGGTCCGGACCCGGTGGACGTAGCGCTCGATCAGGTGGCGCAGCACGGCGACGGTGGCGGCGACGTCCGCCTCCGGGATGCCCTGCAGCGCGTCGGCGAGCCCGGTGATGTTGGCCCGTTTCAGGCGGTCGAGCATCGCCCGCCCCTCGGCGGTCAGTTCGATCTGGCGGGCCCGCCGGTCGGCGACGTCCGGGGTGCGCTCCACCAGGCGCTGGCCCTGCAGCCGGTCGATCTGCCGGGTGACGTGGGAGGGCTTCACCATCAGGCGGGCGGCCAGGTCGCCGACCCGGCTGGCGCCCTCGGCCTCGGCGAGCGCGCGTAGCAGGTAGACGTCCGAGCGGGCCGCCGTGATGCCCGCCCGGGCGGCCTGGCGTTCGTGTTCCTGGGAGCGGGTCAACAGGTAGGCCAGCGAGGCCAGTACGGCCTCCAGGTCGGTGGTGGCGGTCCGATGGTCGGGGGCGTCCGGCATGGAGGAACTGTAGCGATCCGGTACGGGGCGTGGTGGCGGTGCGGACGCGCGACCGGTTTTCGGACAGTTTCCACCGCCACCCGGTGAGCCCTTTCATCACCACGGACCGCCAGCTAGCGTGACGGTGAGTTAGTTGCTTAGGGCATGTAAATGGTCCGGAACTGCTCCGCGGCGTCACCGGGCCCACCCGCCCGACGCCGTCGGCAGCCGACGCTCCGAGAAGGGAGCCCATGATGGCCACCGCCGCTCAGACCCCCCGGTTCACCCACCCCGCCGCCCGCGGCGGCTGCCCGTTCGACCCGCCGCCCGCCTACCGACAGGCCCAGCAGGAGGAGCCGGTCAGCCGTGTCTCGCTCTGGGACGGCGCCCCCAGCTGGCTGATCACCCGTCACCAGGACATCAAGGCGGTGCTCGGCGACCCCCGCTTCAGCTCGGACGCCACCCGCCCCGGCTTCCCGTTCATCAGCGCCGGCGCCCGGCAGCTGAGCAGCGGCCGGCGCACCTTCATCCGGATGGACGGCCAGGAGCACACCCGGCTGCGCCGGATGCTCACCGGCGAGTTCATGATCAAGAAGGTCGAGGCGCTGCGCCCGGAGATCCAGCGGATCGCCGACGACCTGCTGGACCGGATGACCGCCGGGCGCGACAGCGCCGACCTGGTCCGCGAGTTCGCCCTGCCGCTGCCCTCCCTCGTCATCTGCCTGCTGCTCGGTGTCCCGTACCAGGACCACGACTTCTTTCAGCAGTGCAGCCGGATCCTGCTGCACAACGAGTCCACGGCCGAGGAGGTGGAGGCCGCCCAGCGGAGACTGGCCGACTACCTGGTGGGGCTCACCGAGGCCAAGCGGGCCGAGCCCGACGACGGCATCCTGAGCCGGCTGGTGCAGCGCGGCGAGCTGGACTCCGAGGAGATCGGCGCGATGGGGCGCCTGCTGCTGGTGGCCGGGCACGAGACCACGGCGAACATGACCGCGCTCTCCGTCCTGGCCCTGCTGCGGAACCCCGACCAGCTCGCCCACCTGCGCGCCCACCCGGAGGCCGTCCCCGGCGCGGTCGAGGAACTGCTGCGCTACCTGACCATCGTGCACTCCGGCCTGACCAGGGTCGCCACCGAGGACGTCACCGTCGGCGGCGTGCGGATCGCGGCCGGGGAGGGCGTCATCTGCATGATCAGCGCCGCCAACCGGGACGAGCACGCGTTCCCGGACGGCGACGGCCTCGATCTCGCCCGCGACGCCCGGCTGCACCTGGCCTTCGGCTTCGGCGTCCACCAGTGCCTGGGACAACCGCTCGCCCGGCTGGAACTGCAGATCGCGCTGGACACCGTCCTGCGACGGCTGCCCGGCCTGCGCCTGGCCGTCCCGTTCGAGGACGTCCGCTTCCGCGACGAGATGCTCGTCTACGGCGTCCACGAGCTGCCCGTCGCCTGGTAGCCGGCGCCCGGTTCGCGACGCCCGGCCCGGCGCCGCGAACCGGCCCGCCCGGCCCGGGCGGGCCGCAACCGCCCATCGCCCCAGCCCAGTTCACGCCCGGCAGGCCGCGCCTGCCGCGTCCCGAGAGGAACCCCATGCTCATCCGGATCGACCAGGAGAAGTGCTGCGGCGCCGGTCACTGCGTGCTCGCCGCGCCCGAGGTCTTCGACCAGCGCGACGAGGACGGCATCGTCGTCCTGCTCGACGCCCAGCCCCCGGCGCAGTCCCACCAGGCCGTCCGGGACGCCGCCGCGGTCTGCCCGGCCGCCGCGATCCGGCTGGACGAGGCGTGAGCGCACCGCGCTCGGTGGCCGTCGTGGGGACCGGCGCGGCGGGACTGCACACCGCCGAGGCGCTGCGCCGCGCCGGGTACGACGGCCGCCTCACCCTGATCGGCGCCGAGGAGGAACCGCCGTACGACCGCCCGCCGCTGTCCAAACAGCTGCTCGCCGGGCAGTGGGAGGCCCCGCGCCTGGCACTGCGCGGGCCGCAGGCGCTGGCCGAGCTCGGGCTCGACCTGCGCCTGGGGGTACGGGCCGAGCACCTCGACCGGCGCGAGCGGGCGGTGCGGCTGTCCGACGGCCGGCTGGTCCGGGCCGAGGCCGTCGTCCTGGCCACCGGCGTGCGGCCGCGCCGGCTACCGGGCGGTGAGCCCGGCACGCCCGGCGCCCACGTGCTGCGCACGCTCGCCGACGCGCTCGCGCTGCGCGCCGAACTGCGCCCGGGCACCCGGCTGTTGGTGGTCGGCGGCGGACTGCTCGGTGCGGAGGCGGCGGCCACCGCCGTCGGACTCGGCGCCGAGGTGACCTGGCTGGTGTCCACCGGCACGCCCCTGGCCGCGGTGCTGGGCACCGAGCCGGCCGCGCTGCTGACCGGCCTGCACCGCGAGCACGGGGTGCGGATCCACCGAGGCGCCGCCACCGCGGTCGTGCGCCGCGGCGACCGGGCCGCCGGGGTGCGCCTCGCCGACGGCGGCGAACTGGCGGCCGACGTCGTACTGATGGCCGTCGGCTCCGTACCGGACACCGAGTGGCTGGACGGCAGCGGCCTACGGCTCGACGACGGCGTGGTCTGCGACGCCCACTGCGCCGCGGGCCCCGGCGTATGGGCGGCGGGCGACGCCGCCTCCTGGCCCGACCCCCGCACCGGACGCCGGCGCCGTCTCGAACAGCGCACCAACGCCACCGAGCAGGCCCTGTGCGTCGCCCGGAACCTGCTGGCGGGCCAGAGCGGCGCGCGCCAGGCGTACGAGCCGGTCCCGTACCTGTGGACCGACCAGTACGGGCTACGGGTCCAGGCCTTCGGCACGCCGGGCGGAGCCGACCGCTTCGAGGTCGTCGACGGCAGCCTCGCGGAGCGCCGCTTCGCCGGGGCCTGCGTACGGGACGGCCTGGTGGTCGGCGCGGTGGGCATCGCCTCCGCCCGCGCCCTGCGACAGCTGCGCGCACAGGTCGCGGAGTCCGGCCCCTGGCAAGGCGTCCCGATCCAGGGCGTCCCGGGGCAGGGCGTCCCGGGGCAAGGCGTCCCGGGGCAAGGCGTCCCGGGGCAAGGCGTCCCGGCCTGAGGCGTCCGCACCTGCGAGGAGGTCGTGCTCACGCGTCCCAGGGGTACTCCGGCGGCCAGCGGTAGCCCAACGTCTCGGCGGCCGTCTGCGAACCACCCCAGACCTGAGCCGTGGCACGCGGATCTTCGGCGGTCAGGCGGGCTTCGAGGTGCTCCGCCTGGCCGACCGGGTCGTCCGCGGAGATCGGCAGCCTGATCCCGAACTGGAGCCAGTCCTCCCCGCGCTCGTCACGGTCGCGGGGATGGCGCAGCACGACGTCGATCCAGCCGGGTTCCTTCCAACTGTCCCAGATCGCTTCGAGCTCGCAGTCCCATGCGGCCAGCCCGCTGCCGTCTCCCGTCAGCTTCGCTTCGAGCAGGTCGGCGACCACGGCGCCGGGCCACTGCCACCTGCGGTCCGCCTCGGCCCGGGCGACCTCGGCGTCGTACTGGGCGGCGGAGAACCGGCAGTCGGCCAGGCGGAAATCCCGGTCCATCGGATTGCGCCAGTCCGTCCAGAGCACGTGCTCCCCCTCGCGTCTGATCGTCACGTGAACAGCGCCGCAGCACTCCTCCACGCATCCGGTCCGGGCGATCCGGACCTCGCGGGGGACGGCGGTGGCCCGTAGCAGCCCGGCCGACCCCAGCAGCTGCCTCGGTCTGACGCTCCGGTAGTGGGAGTCGGCGAACACGTCCCGTCCGCCGATGATCGGGCGGACCTCCAGCCCGATCTCGGCGGTCGGCGGGCAGATGATGCGCAGTTCCAGAACGTCCACGGTGTCGGCCACCGGCCGATGATGGTCGACCGGGCCCGCCGCTGTCACCCGGATTACCGCGCGGGCTCCCCCGGCCCCTCGGGTTCCTCGGGTTCGTCCAGCAGCAGCTCCAGCAGGGGCAGCGCCGCCTCCAGCTCGCGGCACTGGCGTGCGCTGAGCCGGGTGCTGCGGCGGGTCAGGAGGGCGGAGCGTTCCCGGCGGATCCGGGCCAGCGCCTCCGCGCCCTGCGGTGCCAGGGTGAGGAGTTGGGAGCGGCCGTCCAGCGGGTCCGGCGATCTGGCGATCAGCCCGCCGGCGGTCAGCGGCGCGAGGGTCCGGACCAGGGAGGGCACCGTCACCCCCTCGCGCGCCGCCAACTCCCCCAGCCGCAGCGGTCCGTGCTGCTCCACCCGGGCCAGTGCGGAGAGCTGGGCGGCGGTCAGGTCCTGGTGGCCGGAGGCGCGGGTCAGCTGCCGGTTGAGCCGGCCGATCACCAGGCGCAGCCGGACCACCGCCTCGGCGGACAGCCCCGCGCCGTCGCGGCCACCGCGAGCCCCCGCAGCCCCGGTCACGGCGCGTCCGCCTTCGCCGGCGCCGGGTCCGCGGCTGCGGCTTCGGCCGCGGCGGGCGACCGGGGGTGTTCGCGGACCAGCGAGGCGGCCGCCGCGACCAGGGACATGGCGATCGCCAGCCAGAACACCACGACCAGGCCCTCGTGGAAGGGCCCGGAGATCAGCTGCGGGAAGAACTCCCGGCCGGTCAGCGTCTGCGCGTTGCCCGGCGGCAGTTGCCCGAGCACGTGCGGTCCGAGCAGTTCCCGGACCGGGTTGTAGCCGAGGAAGGCGGCGAAGAGGGTGCCGACCGGCGGCAGCGCGGCGATGGCCCCGGCGTCGCCGGCGGGGACGCCCTGCGCGGTGAGTCCTGCCGTGAGGGTGTGCGGCAGCGAGCCCGCCAGGCCCGCCACCATCAGCGAGAAGAAGACGCCGATCGAGAGCACCATCCCGGCGTTCTGGAAGGTGGCCCGCATGCCGGAGGCCGCGCCGCGCGCCTCCGCGGGCACGCTCGACATGATCAGCGACGTGTTGGGCGCGGCGAACAGGCCGCCGCCCAGGCCGTTCAGGAACACCAGGACGGCGAACCAGGGGTAGCCGAAGTCGGTGGGCAGCAGGAGGAGACCGGCGAAGGAGAGCGCCATCACCACCAGCCCGCCGGAGGCGAACAGCCGGGCTCCGGCGCGGTCCGAGAGGTACCCGGACAGCGGTCCGGCGGCGAGGAAGCCGACGGTCAGCGGGACGAGGTAGACGCCCGCCCACAGCGGGGTGTCGGCGTAGTCGTAGCCGTGCAGCGGCAGCCAGATGCCCTGGAGCCAGATGATCAGCATGAACTGGAGCCCGCCGCGGGCGATCGAGCCCAGCAGGGTGGCCGCGTTGCCGCCGGTGAAGACCGGGTCACGGAAGAGCTCCAGCGGGAACATCGGCTCGGCGACCCTGGACTCGACCAGGCAGAAGACCGCCAGCAGCGCCGCCCCGCCGATCATCCCGGCCAGCACCCAGGGGTTGGTCCAGCCCATGGTGTGGCCGCCGTACGGTTGGATGCCGTAGGTGATCGCGGCCAGCAGGGCGGTCAGGCCGACCGCGAAGGTGACGTTGCCCCACCAGTCGATCCGGGCGGGCCGCCGGACGCCCGTGTCGCGCAGGGAGCGGTACGCCCAGACGGTCCCGAGGACGCCGATCGGCACGTTGACCCAGAAGATCGACCGCCAGTTCCACTCGGCCAGCAGGCCGCCCAGCACCAGGCCGATGAAGGACCCGGCGATGCCCGCGACGATGTTCACCCCCAGCGCGGTGCCCCGGCGGTTGGCCGGGAACGCGTCCGTGATGATCGCGGCGGAGTTCGCCATCAGCATCGACCCGCCGACCGCCTGCACCACCCGCCAACCGATCAGCCAGAGCGCGCCCGCCCCGCCGTCCAGCGGGTCGAGCGCGAGTGCCACCGAGGTGAGGGTGAAGATCAGGAACCCGGCGTTGTAGATCCGCACCCGGCCGTGGATGTCGCCCAGCCGGCCGAGGGTCACCACCAGGACGGCGGTGACGAGCATGTACCCCATCAGCATCCAGAGCAGGTAGCCGACGTTGCCGGGCCGCAGCGGGTCCAGCCCGATGCCGTTGAAGATCGCGGGCAGTGAGATCAGCACGATCGACGCGTTGATGGTGGCGACCAGCGTGCCGAGGGTGGTGTTCGACAGCGCCACCCACCTGTACCGGGGGTGATCCGGTGCCACGCCGCCGCGGACCTGACGGACGCGTCCGGTCCGGCCGCCGCCGTCGGGGAGTCGAGTCGCCACCGCTGCCTCCTGGTGCGGGGCCCGCCGGGCCCCCGGGGGATCGAACAGGGGGATCGCGAAATCGATAGCTTGCGCTAGCTAACGATAGGCCGATCGCGGGACTGGGCGGTAGGGCCCGGGGAGCGCGCGGGGGGCAGGGGGCGTGCGCGCCGGCGCCCGACAGGGACCCCGCGCTTGACAGTTAGGCAAGGCTTACCTAAATTCAGCGTCCATGTTCCGCAAGCGCACCGCCGCCACCGCCGCCACCCGCCCGGTCACCCCCCGGATCGGCCTGCTGCCGATCGACCCGCAGGCCGACCTCGGCCGCCGCGCCTGGGGCGCCTGCCCGAGCTGCGACGACTCCCGGGGCTGCGCCGCCTGCGCCGAGGACCGCAACTGCGCCGACCACTGGCGCTACCTGCTCTCCAACACCGGCAGCCTGCTCCACCTCCAGTGCCCCGCCTGCACCCACGTGTGGGACCACGAGTCGGGCTTCGGCGCCACCCGCCACACCCACCACCGCCCGGCCTGAGCCCGGGCTGACGCGGGCCTGACCGCGGGAGCCCCGGGGCTCCGGCCCGGCCGGTTCGGTCGAGCCGCGATCCGGGCGTGTGATCCGGGCGTGTACAGCCCGCCGGTCACCCCCCACCGCGGCCAGCTGTCTGCGGAGCCGGTTCCCACGCCTGGCCTCATGGCCGTTCTCTCCGCGGTGCGGCGGTGCGGTGCCCGCTGTCTCCCGCCGGGGCGCACGGAGGAAGCGGGGCCTGGTAGCCCGACTCTCCTCGGCGCCGAAGCACGGCGTGCCACCCCGGGGCACAGTGGAGTCGCCCCGTCGGCAGGCGAGGCGTGTCAGAGGGAGAGGTTTCACGATGACCTTTGTGCAGATCGTCGAATGCCGCACCGAGCGGCCGGACGAGCTCAACCGGCTGATGGACACCTGGATCGAACAGACCCAGGGCAAGCGAACCGCGACCCACACGATGGTCGGCTCCGATCGGGAGGACGCCCGGCACGTCGTGGAGATCGTCGAGTTCCCCTCGTACGAGGCCGCGATGCGCAACTCCGCCCTGCCGGAGACCGACCGGGTCTTCCGCGAGATGGTGTCCCTGTGCCAGGAGCCGCCCATCTTCACCAACCTGGACCTGGTCCGCGACGAGCAGCTCCTCAAGGACTCGGCCCGCCGACTGCTGCTGGAACCCGCGGGCGGGGACATGTCCGTCATCGACGACCTGATCGCACCCGACTACCGGGACCACGACCCGTCGATGGACGGCGACACGGTCGGTCCCGCAGCCGTCAGGCAGATGATCGAGGGCTACCGCCGCGCCTTCGATTTCACCTTCGACATCCAGAGCCAGATCGCCGAGGGCGACCAGGTCGCCACCCGCTGGATCTGGCGCGCTACGCACATCGGCGAGTACATGGGCATCCCGGCCAGCAACAAGACGATCGAGTCCTCCGGCATGACGATCTGGCGGTTCGAGAACGGCCAGGCCAAGGAAGGCTGGTGGAGCTGGGACGCCGTCGCCATGATGAAGCAGATGGGAATGATGCCCGGCTGACCGCTGGTACGACGGGCCTGGCCGGACGCTCAGCCGCACCGGTGCGACGCCGGACCTCGACGCCGCCGTCCCCGGGGAGCACTGGGTCTTCCTCTCCACCGCCCAGGCTGCCGTCGCGTGGGGCGAATCCGTGGACCGCCCCGAGAACATGCGCCACAGCCCGTGCGGTGTCCTCCCCGCCGCTGCCGTGGGTCACTGCCGGCGCGTGGGTCACAGACCCAGCAGCAGGTCCCGGACCTCGGCAGGCCGGGACAGGAAGGGGTGGTGGCCGGCGTCCAGCTCGACGACGCGACCGGCCCGGCGGGCGAACCCCCGCTGCCGCTCCGCCGGGGTGCCCCGGTCCCGGGCGCAGACCAGGTACGTCGAGGGCACCTGCTGCCAGGCGGCCGCCCCGACCGGCTGCCCGGTCACCCGGACGCTCTGCCGGGCCAGGTGGTCGGCCGCCCGCGCCTGGTCCTCGGGGTCGCAGTCCTGCAGGAAGGTGTCCACCAGCAGCTCGGGGCGGACGCCGAAGGTCCCCGCCGCGGGGTCGACGTCGAGGAACGGCGCGGGGCCGCCGGGCCCGAAGTCCGACAGGCTCTGTCCGGCCTCGGGCAGGTAGCTGGAGACCAGCACCAGGTGACGGACCGACCCGATGCCCGCGGCGGCCTCCGCGGTGACGATGCCGCCGTAGCTGTGGGCGACCACGACGGTCGGCTCGTCGCCGTCCCCCAGGACCTGCCGCACCGCGGCGACGTCCTCGGGCAGCCCGGGACCGTCGACACCCGCCGGCCGGCCCGTCTCGCCGCAGCTCGGCAGCGCCGGGGCCACGCTCGGCACCCCCCGCTCCGCCAGCAGCCCTGCGGTGCGGTGCCACCACCACGACCCGTCCCGTACGCACGCCCCGTGCACGAACACGACCCTCATCGACCCGCCCGTCCGCTTCGGTGAGCGGGGCCGGCGGCGGCCCCGCTCTGTTCCCCCATGCTCGCCGAAGCCGCGCCGACCCGTTCGGTCCGGCGGGGAACCGGAAGCGGCTCAGTCGCCCGTGGCGTACGGCGAGCGGCTGAGCGTCGGGCTGGGCCGGGTGGAGTCGTACACCCGCTGCACCTGCCGCAGCGTCTCGTCGGACGGTTGCCGCAGGCAGGCCGTCATCTCGACCACCGCGCGCGGGCTGCCCTCGACGATGGTGCGCACGCCGAACTGCCGACGGGTACCGCCGAAGCCCTCGCACTCCTTGTCGGGCCCGGTTTCGACGAGCCCGGTCTGGTCCCAGCCGGCCTTGTCGACCAGCGCCGGGTCCACCAGGCGGAAGGTGAGCACCGCGCCACCGTCGGCCAGTCGCAGCGGGACGGAACAGCCGACGGCGCCCTCCACGCAGGTCGGCGCCCGGTCGAACGGCTGGGTGGCGAGGTAGCCGAAGCGCCCCGCGGAGTCGAGGGCCGGGGTGGCCACCGCGTGCCAGTCCGCCGGCGCGTCGACGAACATCACCGGGAACAGCGGGAAGAAGACCGTCCCGGCCGACGTGCCGGGGGAGCCTGACGCCCCTCCGGACACCCCTCCCGACGGCACGGACGGCACGGACGGCACCGGCGCGACCGGCGGCACCGGATCGACCGGCGGCACCGGATCGACCGAGGGCGACGGAGAGGCCGAAGGAGACACCGCGGGGGTCTGCGCCGCCGCGGAGAGCGACCCGGCCGGTGGCTCCGCTCCCCGCCCGGGTGCGAGCGCGGGCGCGGCGGCCAGGACGGCGGCGGCGAGTCCGGCGCCCAGCCCGGCCGCGAGCCCGGCGGCCCGGCGCCGGCGCTTGGCCCGGTCGACGCGGGCGAGGACGCGTTCCATCCGGTCGTCCGGCGAGGCCAGGACCGGAACGGCGTCCCGGAGCAGGATCCGCAGCTCCTCCTCGTCGCGCCCCTCGCCGGTCGGCCCGTCCGGGTCGAGAAGGTCAGTTCCCCTCACGGCGTCCCCCCTCCAGCAGGAGTTCCCGGGCCGGAAGCCGGCCGCGCAGCAGGGCGAGCGCCCGGTGCGTCTGGCTCTTGACGGTGCCCGTGCTGCAGCGCAGCGCCTCGGCGGTCTCCTCGACGCTGAGGTCCTCGAAGAAGCGGAGCACCACCACGGCCCGTTGACGGGGCGCCAGGGAGCGGACGGCCTCGGCGACCACCTGGCCGAGCACCACCCCGTCGAACGGGTCCGCCACCGGCGGCGGCTCCGGCAGTTCGCCGTGCGGCAGCTCCCCGGTCCAGCGCCGCCGCCACCAGGAGACGTGGCAGTTCACCATGACCTTCCGCAGGTACGCCTCGGGCCGGTCGGGCGCGATCTGCCGCCACTTGGGCCAGACCTTGGCGAGTGCCGTCTGCAGCAGGTCCTCGGCCTGGTGCGGGTCGCCGGTCAGCAGCCAGGCCACCCGCAGGAGCTTCGGGCCGGCGCCGGCGACGAACTCCTCGAAGTCCGGTGGTGTCGCGTTCGTCATCCTGCCGTCGTCCCCGCCATGGTGTCCGTGCCGTTCCCATCTGCCGCAGCGGCCGGTCGGACCGCGGTCTCGTCGTTGCTCTCACGGCTGCTCGACGCGGTGGGGGGCGTCCCGGGTTGCCTGCCGGCTCGAAGATACGGCCACCCTTCCGGGGGCCGTCCGGCGCACCCCGGGACACCTCGCCGGTCGATTGGTCCGAACGGATGATCCCCCGCGGCGCCTCCCCCGTCCGGGGGGCCGGGGACGGGGGCGGCAGCGGCCCTCAGGCTAGGTTCGTTCCCGTGACCAGCAACGACGTGGTTCTGGCGCTGGTGGTGGCCACCGCGCTGGCTTTCGACTTCACCAACGGGTTCCACGACACCGGCAACGCCATGGCCACCTCGATCGTCACCGGAGCCCTCCCTCCGCGCGTCGCGGTCGCCGTCTCGGCGGTGCTGAACCTGGTGGGCGCCTTCCTGTCGACGGCGGTCGCCGCGACGATCGCCAGCGGCCTGGTACAGAGCCACGACGTGACGCTGACCGTCGTCATGGCGGGCCTGACCGGCAGCATCCTGTGGAACCTGACGACCTGGTACTTCGGGATCCCGTCCAGCTCCTCGCACGCGCTGATCGGCGGGGTGGTCGGGGCGACGATGGCGGCGGCCGGCACCTCCGCCGTCAAGTGGCACGGCCTGGTCTCCAAGGTGATCGTGCCGGCCGCCCTGTCACCGGTCATCGCCGGCACGATCTCCGCGATCGGCACCTTCCTCGTCTACCGCCTCACCCGCGACGTCGCCGAGGGCCCCCGCACCCGCGGCTTCCGGACCGGTCAGATCGGCTCGGCCTGCATGGTCTCGCTCGCCCACGGCACCAACGACGCGCAGAAGACCATGGGCGTCATCACCCTGGCCCTGATCGCCAACGGCACGCTGAGCGCCGGGGCCAAGGCCCCGACCTGGGTGATCACCTCCTGCGCCGTGGCCATCGCCCTGGGCACCTACATCGGCGGCTGGCGGGTCATCAGGGCGCTGGGCAAGGGCCTGGTGGAGATCGAACCGCCGCAGGGGATGGCCAGCGAGTCGGCCTCGGCCGCCGTCATCCTCTCCTCCACCGACTTCGGCTACTCGCTGTCCACCACGCACGTCGCCACCGGGTCGATCCTCGGTGCCGGGGTCGGCAAGAAGGGCGCGGTCGTCCGGTGGAACATCGCCAACCGCATGGTGGCGGCCTGGCTGCTCACCCTCCCGGCCGCGGGCCTGGTCGGGGCACTGGCCTACTGGGTCGCCGACGGGATCGGCGGCACCGCCGGGGTGGTGGTCGTCTTCCTCATCCTGGTGCTGGCCTCGCTCGCCTTCTTCGTCGTCTCCCGCCACCCCGCCGTGACCCCGGAGAACGTCAACGCCGCCTGGACCGGCTCGATCGTCCCTCCGCCTCCCTCCGACGAGGTGACCCTGTGAAGTCCTGGATCGACCTGCACGCGCTCTGGAAGATCATCGTGGTCGGCCTGCTCGCCGGCGCCGGCCTGCCCGCGCTGTTCGCCATCGGCGTGCGCGCCCTCGTGCCACCGAGCGGGACCGGGCCGGCAGGGACCGGACCCACAGAGACCGGACCGGCAGGAACCGGACCCGCAGGAACCGGACCCGTAGGAGCCGCCCACCCCGGGGTGGGCGGCTACGCCGTCGCCGTGATGTGCTTCGCCGTGGTGCTCGCCGCGATCGGCTGGGGCATCTTCGTCATCGTCGACCACAGCTGACCGCGCCCACCGGGGCGGATCGGCCCAGCCGCCCGAACGCCCGGGCGCGCTGGACGTCCGGGCGGTGGACGTCCGGGCGGCCGCCCCACTCGTCCGAGTTCACGGCCGGGCGGACGGCGCCTTCGGCAGCAGGAGGACGACGACGCCCGCGAGGACGGCGATCGCGAACACCGCGAAGGACGCGACGGCGAAGGCGTGGCCCGCGGCGGCGACCCGGCCCTCGGCCGCGGCCGCCGGGTGGAACGACCCGAAGAAGACCGCCCCGACGACCGCCACGCCCAGCGCTCCCCCGCACTGCTGGGCGGTGGACAGCACCCCCGAGGCCACCCCGGCCGACTCCGGCTCGACCCGGCTGAGCACCGTGTTGAGCGCCGGTGTGATGACCAGTCCGCCGCCGACGCTCTGCAGGACCAGGGTCGGGATCACCAGCAGCGGGGTGATCCGGGGGCCGGACACCAACAGCAGGCCGGTCGCCAGGTAGCCGGCCGCAAGGACCACCGACCCGATCTCCAGCACCCGCCGTCCGTACCTCGGGACGGTCCGGCTCGCCACCAGGCTGAACACGAAGAACGCGGCGGCCGCGGGCGCGTGGACCAGGCCTGCCCCGAGCGCAGAGAGGCCGAGGCCCTGCTGCATCGTCACCGACAGCGCCAGGTAGTACGAGTAGATCAGCGCGTACAGGGCGAGGACCAGCACGAGCCCGAGCGAGAAGGAGCGCTGGCGGAACAGCGTCAGGGGGACGAGCGGGTCCCCGCCCCGGCGCTCCAGGCGCCGCTCGACCGCGACGAACAGACCGAACGCGACCGCACTGCCCGCGAAGCAGGCCCACACCCACCGGGGCCAGCCCGCCTCCTGGCCCTGGATCAGCGGCAGCACCAGGAGGAACAGCGCCGCGCTCAGCACCACGACACCGGGCAGGTCCAGTCCGCGGGTGGCCGCCGGGCCCGTCCGCGGCACGTGGCGCAGGGCGAGCAGGAACAGGGCGAGCCCGATCGGCACGTTCACCCAGAAGACCAGGCGCCAGCCGGATCCGAAGAGGTCGGCGCCGATCAGCAGTCCACCGACGAGCTGCCCGCCGATGGTGGCCAGCCCCATGACGACGCCGAGCACGCCGTACACGCTGTGCCGTCGCGCCGCCGGCACCAGCACCGTGACGTAGGCGAACACCTGGGGGACCATCAGGGCTGCGCCGAGGCCCTGGGCGACCCGCGCGGCGATCAGACCGCCCGCGTCCGGGGACAGCGCGCAGGCGATCGATGCCAGGGTGAACAGGGCCACCCCGAGTAGGAAGATCCGCTTGCGCCCGTACAGGTCGGCCAGGCGGGTGGCCGTGATGATGAAGACCGCGTAGCTCAACTGGTAGCCGGCCAGGATCCACTGGACGTCGCCGGCGGACGCCCGCAGGTCCACCTCGATCGCGGGGCCGGCGACCACCACGATGAAGGAGTCGAGGACCGCCATGAACAGGGCGGCCAGGACGACCGCCATCGTCGTCCAGGGGATGGTGTCGGGATTCGCGGTGACCGTCGACGGACCGGCTGTCCGCTGGTGGGTGCTTGCCACGGTGGGAGACCTCGTTCGCTGTGCTCGTCGGGGGGCGTTCGGAGTTCGTCAGGGGTGGTCGACGGTGAGCACCAACTTCCCCGTGGTCCGGCCGGTTTCACCGAGTTCGTGGGCCCTGGCGGCCTCGGCCAGCGGGAAGACGGCGTCCACGTGGACGTCGAGCCGGCCGGTCTCGACCAGGTCCGTGACGGCCAGCAGCGCCCGCCGGTCGGGCTCGACCAGCATGAAGCCCGAGCGGATCGACCGGGCCGTCGCGGCCGCGGTGAGCGCCGCGCTCTGGCGGGCCGAGAGGGTGATCAGCGTGCCGCCGTCCCGCAGCACCGCCAGCGAGCGCTCCTGGTAGTCCCCGGCGATCGCGTCGATCACCACGTCCACCTCGGAGACCGCCGAGGCGAAGTCGACCGCCGTGTAGTCGATCATCTCGTCCGCTCCCAGGCCCCGGACGAAGTCGTGCTTGGCCGGGCCGGCCGTGCCGATGACGTACGCGCCGTACGCCTTGGCGATCTGCACCGCCAGGTGGCCCACGCCACCGGCCGCGGCGTGCACCAGGACCCGCTGTCCCGCGCGCAGGTCCGCCGTGTCCACCAGGGCCTGCCAGGCCGTCAGCGCGGCCAGGGGCAGGGCCGCCGCCCGCACGTGGTCGAGGCCGGCCGGCTTGGGGGCGAAGTGACGTGCCGGGGCGGCCACGTACTGCGCGTAGCCGCCGACCATCCGCGGGAAGCCCGGCATGCCGTACACCTCGTCGCCCGGCCGGAAGATCGTCACGCCCAGGCCGACGTCCTCCACCACGCCCGAGACGTCCCACCCGACGACGCCGTCACCCGGGAGGTACAGGGCGCCGACCGCCCGGGTCTTCCAGTCCACCGGGTTGACGCCGGCGGCGTGCACCCGGACCAGGACCTCCGCCGGGCCGGGGACCGGCCGCTCGCGTTCCACGACCTTCAGGACCTCCGGTCCGCCCGGCTCCTCGAAGGCCACGGCCAGCATCTTCTCCGCCATCCCGTTCCACTCCCCGTCTCGTCGTCGCGTTCGCGGTCGCGTCCGTGTTCGCGTTTCACACCCGTGTTCGCGTTCGCGTTTCGCGTTCGACCGACAGCCTCCCGCCGTCGATTTCGCGAAACGAGTGGCCAGATGGCCACCAAGTGAGAGGATCTGGCCATGCAGCGACCCGTGCACCGCGTCGTCGTCCTCGCCCTCCCGGGCGTCGTCCCCTTCGAACTCGGCATCCCCGGCAAGGCGTTCGGCCTCGCGCTCGGCCCGGACCGCCGGCCGCTCTACGAGGTGCTCACCTGCACCCCGGACGGCCGGCCGGTGCCCACCAGCCAGGACTTCTCCATCGCCGTCGCCCATGACGCGAGCGTCATCGCCAGCGCCGACACCCTGATCGTGGCGGCCACCGCGGAGCCGATCAGTGACGACGACCCGCTCCCCGAACCGGTCACCGCCGCGCTGGCCCGGATACGGCCCGGCACCCGCCTGGTGTCCATCTGCACCGCCTCCTTCATCCTCGCCGCCGCCGGACTGCTCGACGGCCGGCCGGCCACCACCCACTGGGCGCACGCCGAGCGCTTCCGCCGCCGCTACCCGCGGACCCCGCTCGACCCCGACGTGCTCTACGTGGACGACGGCGACGTCCTCACCTCGGCCGGCGCCGCCGCCGGGATGGACCTCTGTCTGCACCTGATCCGCCACGACCACGGCAGCGAGGTCGCCAACCGGGTCGCCCGGGCATGCGTCGTCCCGCCCTGGCGTGACGGCGGACAGGCCCAGTACATCGCCCACCCCGTCCCCGAGGCGGTCGGCAGTGACACCGCCGGGGCCCGCGAGTGGGCCCTCCGTCAGCTCCACCAGCCCATCCAGCTCACCGAGTTCGCCACCCGGGCGGGCATGAGCGTGCGCACCTTCAGCCGCCGCTTCCTCGCCGAGACCGGCCAGACCCCCGGCCAGTGGCTGACCTCGCAGCGGCTCGAACTCGCCCGCCGGCTCCTGGAGTCCAGCGACCTCCCGGTGGACCGGGTCGCCGAGCGCGCCGGGTTCGGCAGCGCCTCCTCCCTGCGCCAGCACCTGGCCGCCGCCATCGGCGTCTCCCCCGCCGCGTACCGCCGCACCTTCCAGGGCCGGGAGACCGCCCTCCGGCCCTGATGGGAAGGGCTCAGCACCGCAGAGAAGCGGTGCTGAGCCCAGGGCTCCGGCAGGCGGAGCCGGCCCGGGGTCAGCTGTCGGCGCCACCGGAGGGGCCACCGGAGGGGCTGCCGCCGTCGAGCTCCGCGGCGTAGCGCCCGGCGGCCTCCGCGAGCTTGCGGGTCATCCGTTCCGCGCCGCCGCCGAGGCTGCTGCCGAGGTGGTCGCCGATGGTACGGCGGGCGCCGTCGAGGTCGCCGCCGAGCAGCTCCCGGGTGATCACCAGGGAGTTCTCCGGCGTCACGTACCGCTGGCGGAACCGCTCCTGGACCTCCGCCATGCCCTCGTCCGCCAGCACCTTCCGTAGCTCCTCGGTCATCGGGGCCAACCAGCGGGCGCGCAGCTCGTACTCGCCGAGTTCGCCGAAGGTGGGGCGCAGCGCGGAGAGCAGCTGGCCCGGGTACTCCTCGACGGGCTCGGCGAACTGCGCGTGGTCCTTGGCGAATTCGTCCCAGTCGACGTGGATCCCGCCGATCTGCTCCGGGAGGACCGGCCAGCGCGACCAGTTCTCGTCGGACTGGACGAAGACCTGGCGCAGCAGCTCGTACGGCACCTCGGCGGTGCGCGAGAGCAGGACGGCGTCGTAGAGGTCCTTGCCCTGCGGGTGGTTGTCCGAGACCAACCAGAGGATCTTCCAGGCGAGGGAGAGCTGCGGGGTGGCCCCGAGCAGCGCGCCGCCGACGCCGGGCAGCCGGTAGGACTGCGGCGGGACGGGCAGGTGCTCGGTGAAGACGAAGTCGAGCTGGACCGTCCCGCCCGGGACGCCCGGCGCCGACCAGGGCAGGACGAGCCTGCGCCCGGGGACCCTGCTGTACGTCCAGATCTCGTCACTGACCGCCTGGTCGGCGTGCAGACGCACCGTGCCCGAGAGCCGTTCGGCGCCGGCGGCGAGCTCCTCGAACATCCGGTCCGTGCGCGCGTCCTCCAGCGTCCAGTCGGTCGGCCGGACCACGAAGTCCAGGTCCCCCGGCTCCCGCGCCGCCTCGCCGTACCAGGCGCGCAGCAGGATGCTCCCGCGCAGCACCAGGTGCTCGGCCCAGGGCGACCCGGCGACGGCGGACAGCGCGGTGTTCAGCGCCTCGCGCCGCGCGGCGAGCCAGCGTTCGGCGAGCTGCGGGTCGGCGAAGGCGGGCTCGCTGGGCCGCAGGGCCATGCTGTACCCGGCGAGCGCGGGGTCGAAGACCGGCTGCTGGCTGACCGCCTCGTCGTCGATCGGCCGGATGCTCCTCGGCAGGTCCCGGTCCTCGCGGACCTCCTCCGAGGGGGGCTGCTTGGGCAGCACGACGCCCTGCCACGGCCCGTACTGCAGTTCCTCCCACGCCACCGGCGCCTGGGACTGGTCCTCGGTCATCTCGCGTCTTCCTCTCCGTACGGCCCGGCACCGTGCGCGTGCTCGGTCATCCACCCCGCGTCCAGGGCCTCGTCACTGTCCACCACGACGAACTCGCGTTCCACCGACACCACCTCGCGGCCCTCGGCGGCGAGCTCCCCCAGCAGCGCCGCCAGCCGGCGGCCCGCGGTGTCCAGACCGACCAGGCGGCACCGCTGCGTCACGAACCACTCGCGCCGGCCGTCCTCCCGCACACGGCGCGGATTGCGCGACAGGTGCGCACCGTGCCGGACGGCGAGCCGGGCGAGGCCGTCCGTGGAACCTGTGGAATCCGTGCGGTCCGCAGGACCCGTCGAACGCGCGGGATCCGCCGAACCCGTGGGATCCGTCGAACCCGTGGGATCCGCGCCCGGGAGCAGCAGCTTGACGTGGTGCTCGAAGTAGCGTCCGGCGCCGTGCGCGACGGCGTCCTCGTCCGAGGCCGGGACGCCCTCCGCCCACGGCGCGGCCTCGATCTTCGCCCGCAGCACGGTGAAGCCGGCCCTCCCCAGCCGGCCGGTGACCCGGGAGGCCTCCGCGGCGACCTCCGCCAGCGTGCCGTCGGCGCGCAGCGTGAGCATCGGCTGCGAGGGGGCCACCCCACGTGCCAGCAGGATGTGGGTGAACTTCAGGCCGCGGCCCTCGGCCCACCCGGCCAGCGCCTCGGCGGCCCCCGGCCCCACGGTCAGGTGCACCTCGAAGTCACCCCGGACATCGGGAGGAGCGGTCCGGTCGGGGCGTTCATCACGGCGTTCATCAGGACAGATGGCGAGCATGGGCGGCATCCTGCCAGGCCCCACCGACAACGCGCCGCCCCTGACGGGCGGGCGAAAGTCGTGTGCGCGGCCCGGTTCGGACCCGGCATGATCCCGCCATGGGAACGACCGTTCATGGATTCGTGGAGTGCCGCACCTGGGGTCCGGGCCTCGGGGTCGAGGAGACGGCGTGGTACTCGGCGATCGAGCTGTCCATGCTCGGGATGACCCGGGACTACGAGGCCTTCGCCTGCCTCTTCGGCGTCCGGGACCTCGGCCGCCACTGGCGGCCGGTCGCGGCCGACCGCGGCCTGCCGCCCGACGCCTCGGAGAACACCCGTGCCGAGCACGCCCGCTGGGGCGACAGCGCGTTCGCCGCCAGCTGGCTGGACTGGACCGAGGTCCTCGCCATCGACTGGGACGAGCCGGCGATCCCCCCGGCCACCCGGATCGCGCGGTACCGACGGCTGCCGGACGGCGACCTCGAACCGGTCCGGCGGTCGGACTGGAGCCGGGCGTTCGGACGGGCGAGCGGCGTCAACACCCTGACCGCCGACCCCGACCGCGTGGGCGAGCTCTGGGCGGAGGGCACCGAATGGGACACCGGCACCTGGGTCTTCCGAGCAGAACGCGACCGCCGCTGCGACGCCGTCCCCGCCACGGGCTCGTGGCAGCCGGTGTGGAGCGTCATGCGCGCGCTGGCCGAGGTCCACGGCGAGCGGAACGTCCGTCTGGTCGTCTGGTTCGAGGAGTAGCCCGTCCAGGAGTCCGCCGGCCCCGCCTTCGACACCGGCCCGCGCGCGCGGGACAATCGAGGGGAGCGCTCCCCTCCGGGCGCCGTCGCATGCCGTTCGGCCGTCCTTCATCCCGTCCACCGCCCGGTGTCAGCGGTGGTTCCCGTCGCTGCGCGAGCCTGCGGGGCGACCGAGGCTACCGACCGGTAGTCCGCTGCGACCGAAGGACCCGCGTTGAAGCGCACCGCTCCGCTCTCCGTCGCCATGGCCGCCTCCCTGGCCGTCGGCGTGCTGTACACCGCAGGAACCGCTTCCGCCCGGGAGACGGTCACCGCGCGGCACGCCGGCCGGGACCTGTACGGCACCAAGACCCCCTACGCGCCGCCGGAGAGTGCGAACCACTACCAGCGCCCGCCCAGGGGCTTCAGCCCGGTGTTCACCGAGAACGTCGCCCGGCACGGCTCCCGGGCCATGTCGGACGGCAAGGACGGCGAGGCCGTGCTCGCCCTGCTGCGCAAGGGCGAGGCGCAGGACGCCCTCACCGGTCTCGGCGAGGATCTGGGCCCGCAGGTGCGCTCGCTGCTGGACGCGGCCTCGGGCCTCGGCTTCGGCAACCTCTCCGCGCGCGGGGCGCAGGAGCACCGGCAGACCGCGCTGCGCATGGAGCAGCGCCTGCCCTCCCTGTTCGAGAAGATCGCCGCCGAGCACGAGCCCGTCGTCGTCGAGACCTCGGGCGTGGCGCGGGCCGTGGCGAGTGCCGGTGCCTTCACCGGCGGTCTGACTGAAGGGGATCCGGCGCTGGCGGGCCTGATCAAGCCGCCGGTGACCGACAGGAACCTGCTGTACTTCCACAAGCAGCCGCAGAACGCCGACTACCAGGCGTACCTGGCGAGCGACCCCGATCTGGCCGCGGTCCTCGCGACGATCGACGCCGACCCGCGCACCGCCGAGGCGGCGCAGCACGTCGTCGCGCGCCTGTTCCAGGACGACTTCGCCACCGCGCTGCCGACTGCCGACCAGATCTCCTTCGCCCGCTCGCTCTACCAACTGTTCGCCTCGGCACCCGATTTGAGCGTCGAGGCACCGGACGTCGACCTCACCCGCTTCCTCGCCCCGCGCGACGCCCGGTGGTTCGCCTACCTGGACGACGCCGAGGAGTTCTACCAGAAGGGCCCGGCCTTCGGCGGCCGCACGATCACCTACAAGATGGCCGGCGTGCTGCTCGACGACCTCCTCGCCCAGGCCACCGCGAAGGCGGACGGCTCCAGCGACAAGGGCGCCGTCCTGCGCTTCACCCACGCCGAGGAGATCGAGCCGCTCGCCGCCCTCATGGGCCTGCCCGGCAGCACCGAGCCCGCCGAACCCGCCGGGTCCGGGGAGCCGTACTCCTACCGGAACAACCCGTGGCGCGGCGCCGAGGTCGCGCCGATGGCCGCGAACATCCAGTGGGACCTGTTCGCGAACACGCCCGCCGACGGCCGGCCGGCGACCTACCTGGTGCGGATGCTCTACAACGAGCGGGAGACCGCCTTCGGGCCCTCCTGCACGCCCGTCAGCCGGGGCAGCCACTTCTACGACCTCGACGAGCTCAAGCGCTGCCTCGCCCACGGCTGAAGGCCCCTGCCCGCCCCGCTCCCCCGCCGGGCCGTCAGCTGGAGCTGTCCATCGCGCGCGGGCCGGCCGGTACACGCGCAGGGCGGCCGCCCGGCCGAACCGCGGCACAACGGGACGGCCCGCCGGTCGGCCACAAACGGGCAGGGCCCGACAACGGACCGGCGGAGTGAAACCGCGTTTCTAGCTGCGCTTCTATTCACGGCCACGGACTATGAGTAACAGCAATGGCCGAATCGGCAGTGTTGGCCCCGAAGTAAGTGCCGCTGGGCGCGGATGTCTGCCCAAAAACAGCCTCGGCGAGACGGCGACGGATTCGTCGTTCAAACGCTGGGGCAGAGCCGACAGGGCCTGATGAGAGGCCTGGCAGCACAGTCTCAGTGGGCGGTTCGCAAACGATTGTCCGTTTCGGGGCTGGGCTTGGGTGAGGTGGGCCGGTTGCGGGCCTGTACCGCCAGGGCTGGGTGAACAAGCCGGGTTCGGGCTCGGGTCGGCACCTCAGCTTGGCCGGGACTGCGGCGGTATTGGCAGCGTACGGCACAGGATCGCGTCCACCACCTGGTCGAGGGGCCGCCTGGCGTCGATGACGATCGCACCCGATGAGCGCAGGTGGTCTTGCAATACCGTCAGCTTGTGACGCAGGTACTCGCGAGTTTCCCCGATGCGGCCCCAGTCGTGATGCTCCTGGCGCGTATCCAGTCGTGCCAGCATCGTCGGCTCGTCGATCTCCAGCAAGAACACCTGAGTGAAGCGGTCGGCGACAGCTTGCTGGTTGTCCGCACCGCTACAGACATACAGAGTCGCCGGCGCGGCGGCCCGAATCAGTTCGTCCAAGCGGGCCGGATCCCATGTCGGCTGTTTCGCCACAGCTGCGCCGCTAGGATCAACGAACCGGGCAAGCAACGGGTCGGCGTCGGCGTCGATGGATACCAGGCCTCGACGGGCCAACATGGCTGCGACCGTGGACTTCCCGGCGCCAGAACAGCCTGCGATCTGGACAGCACTCATAGGCGCCTATCGTCGACCAGCTTCAGGGCGGGGGCAATGCGCCCACTGTGTTAGACGAGGCGGACGGGTGGGGGCGCGTCCCGCTCGACGGGAGGCACCTGGTCGGCTCCGGTGATCTCCAGCAGCCGCGCCACCTGCTGGTGGGGCGAGCGGCGTGGACGCCGGTGCCCTGGCGGTGGGCCTGGTTCGGGGGCTGCAGCAGTGCGTTCAGCCCGGCGGAGGCGGAGTTCCCGGCTCTGAAAGAGTCCGTCGGCCGCGGCCTGGTCGAGTCCTTGGTCCGGGAACCGATCACGGCCGTGACACCCCGGTCCCGTCCGGCGCTGGCGCCCGCGGCCGCCAGCCGTTCTTCAGCGGGCCCGGCCACCGCAGCGGCCGGTCGAGCGGGCCCCATGACCGATCACCAGGACCCGTGGATCAGTTGACCGCTCCAGCTCGCGTGGGCGGGGTGCCCTGTGGGTGCTGGAGGGCCTCGGCCGCGGTGTACGAGGAGGTGAAGGTGAACGCGCGGGGGGACGGCCCGTGCGCCCGAAGGTCCGCGAGCCGCTCCAGTGCCTCGTCGACGGTCGGCAGGTGGCCGGCGGGGACCCACCAGAGCACCAGGTGCGCCTCGACGTGCCGTTCGAACCAGTCCCGGCGCTGCCGCATCACCTCCAGGTGGCCGCTGCGGTAGGTAAAGTCCCACAGCGCCTCCTGGGTCTCCCACACCGACATGTTGACGATGACGTCCTCGCCCGCCGGGCGCAGCCCGGTCGCATCGGCAGCCCCCTCCTCCGCGAGCCGCCAGACGAAGCCGGGCGTGCCGTCGGCGGCGGCGTTGACCGGGTCGAGCATGTCGACGAACGGTGCGATGCGCGGGTCGTCGAGGGGGAAGCGGAGCGTGGCGACGTTGAGCTGGGCGAGGTGGAAGGCGGGCACGGTCGAGGTCATGGCCTCATCCCAGCACGGCCCCGTTTTCTATGTCAATCAGCATTGTTTTTAGAATTCTCGACCACCACACAGCACTCCCCCGGCCGGGCGTCCATGCGGGCGCGGACGGGACCGTCCGCCCCGAGCAGCCCCTCCAGCAACGCGAGGTTCATGCCGCAGACCAGCGGCGGGAAGCGTTCGGCGACCGCATGGAAGGGGCAGTTGCGCATGCGGACGACGCGTGCGCCCCCTGCCGCCCCGTCGGCGTCCTCCATGCGCGGTTCGTACCCGCGGGCTGCGAGCAGGTCCACGGCCTCCTCGAGACCGCCGCAGGGCGCGGACGAGCCGCGCAGGGCCTCGCCCCGGCGACGCGCGGCCGAGCGGAGCCCGGCGTCCAGCCCGGCCTGCTCGGCCGCCTCGGCGAGCAGCTCGGCCGCGGTGCGGTAGTCGCGGGCGGGCAGGGAGACCGACCGCTCGGCGCGCACCCGCGCGTACACCTTGGCGGGACGGCCGGCACCCGGGCCCGAACGGTCCGTCAGGCGGCGGCTGCCGACCTCCAGCAGTCCGGCCTCGGCCAGCTTGTCCAGGTGGTGCGCGGCCAGCGTGCGCGCCACCCCGGTCGCCTCGGCAGCCTCATTGCGGCCGACCTCGCGCCCCTGCGCCGCGACGTACTCGTACAGACGGCGCCGCACCGGATCCCGCAACGCCGCGATCGCGTCGATGTCTTCCATCCAGCCATTCTAGGAACAACACACGTTGGAGATAGAAGGAAGGCCCTTGGGAGACCCGTCAGTAGCGGCCGGTGCGGTAGGCGTCCGACCCCGCCCTGCACGCCGGCGGCGCCTTCGCCTCAGCGGGCCGCGAGGCCGTCGAGGATCGCCAGGGCGTCCTCGACCGAGCCGGCCGGGTCGGCGACCGGGTAGAGGACGCCCCGGACGGTGCGGTCGGCGTCGAGGACCAGGGTGAGCCGCTTGAGGCGTTCGGCGCCCGCGGCGCGGAAGGTGGGCAGCCGCAGGGCCGCGGCCAGTTCCAGCCCGGCGTCGGACAGCAGCGGGAAAGGGATACGCGCGTGCTCGCCGAACGCCGCGAGCTGGTCCGGGCGTTGGGTGCTGACGCCGTAGACGGCCGCGCCCCTGGAGGTGAACTCCCCCATCCGGTCACGGTAGGTGCACGACTCCAGCGTGCAGCCGGCCGCGCCCGGAATCTCGCCCCAGCCGGGTGGGTGGCCCGCGCTGCCGGGCGCGTAGGCGCCGGGGTAGCAGTAGAGCACCGTCCAGGCGCGGTCGGCCGCGACCGGGTCCGTCCGGCCTCCGGAAGCGGTGGCGAGGTCCAGGGCGGGCAGGCGGTGGCCGATCAGCGCCGTCACCCTGCGGCTCTCGGCGGAGTCGGCGGCGCTGGTGGCGGAGAGCGTGCCGTCGCCGAGGACGTACCGGTCGCCCCAGTCCTGGAGGGCGACCAGGACGGGCAGCAGCGCGCGCCCGCGCTCCGTCAGGTGGTACTCGTAGCGCGGCGGGTGCGGATGGTAGAGCCGCTTCTCCAGCACCTGGTCGGCGACGAGGGCCTTGAGGCGTTCGGTGAGCACCTTGCGGCTGATGCCGAGCGCGTTCTGCAGTTCGTCGAACCGGTGCATGCCGCCGGCGACGTCCCTGATCAGGAGCAGCGTCCAGGTGTCCCCGACGACGGCCAGGGCCTGGGAGACGGCGCAGTCCGGGTCCGCCGCTTGATGGTGCCGCATGATGGTCGATTATAGTGAGTTCCCAATAGGAACTCACTCACTCGTCGACGCACGCGCCGGACTCACCCGGCGGGCTCAGGGACACGGGGCGGCAGGCATGGCGACCAGAACAGCGGCGGACACAGCGGACGTGGCCCAAGCGGTACGGCCGGACGGCGCGGGGCTGTTCTGGCGCTACTGGACGGCCTCGACGGTCAGCCGGCTCGGCAGCCAGGTGACGACGGTGGCCCTGCCGCTGATCGCCGTGGTCGCCCTGCACGCCTCGGCCTTCGAGGTCGGCCTGCTCACGGGCGCCTCCTTCGTCGCCTGGCTGCTGATCGGCCTGCCGGCCGGCGTCCTCGTCCAGCGTCTGCCGCTGCGCGGTCTGCAGGTCGCGATGGACCTGGTGCGCGCCGCTGCCGTCGCCTCGGTGCCGCTCGCGGCCGCCCTCGGTGTGCTGGGCATGCCGCAGCTGGTGGCGGTGGCGCTGGTGGTCGGCCTCGCCAACGTCGTCTTCGACGTCGGGAACTCCGCCTTCCTGCCCGCCGTCGTCCCCAGGGAACAGCTCACATCCCGCAACAGCCTGGACTCCGCCAGCCACGCGGCGACCGACCTCGCGGGGCCGTCCCTGGGCGGTGTTCTCGTCCAACTCCTCGGCGGCGCCGGCTCGATGCTGCTGGACACGGCCAGCTACCTGATCTCCGCGGCGCTGCTGCGCAGCCTGCCGCGCGGCGAGCGGACGCCGCGCGGCCGCGAGGGCGACACCGGCATGCGCGAACAGATCCGCGAGGGCTGGCGGTTCGTCGCCCGGCACCCGCTGATCCGGCCGTGCGTCGCCTCGGCCACCGCCGTCAACTTCGTCTGCGGCGGGCTGATGACCCTCACCCCGGTGTTCCTGGTCCGTACCCTCGACGCGCCGGCCGCCGCGGTCGGCGCTCTGATGGCCACCGGCGGCCTCGGCAGCCTGCTCGGCGCCGCCCTCACCCCTCGCGTCGTCTCCCGGGTCGGCAGCGCCGGCGCGGTGCGTTGGGCGGCCGCCCTCGCCGCCGCGTTCGCCGTCCTGCTGCCGCTGGCCGGGTCGGGCTGGGCCACGCTGGTCTTCGCCGTCGGCAACGCCGGGTTCTCCGGGGGCGTGGTGATCTTCAGCATCGTCACCCGGACCCACCGCCAGACACACACCCCGCCGGACCTGCTGCCCCGCGTGATGGCCACCGTACGGTTCGTCTCCTGGGGCGCCATCCCGGTCGGCGCCCTCACCGCCGGCGCCGCCGCCTCCGCCTGGGACACGCGCACCGCGCTGCTCGCGTTCGCGCTCGCCAGCGCGGCCTCGCCCGTCATCCTGCTCACCGGCCCCGTCCGCCGGGCGCGCGAACTGACCTGACCGGCGGCACCACATGACCCACAGTCCATCGGCCGTCCGCAGGACATCCGGGATCCCATATCCGACCGCCGCCCGCTCCCGCCTCGGCCCGCCCGATCTCGCCCGCTACGTCTGCCCGCGCTGTGACCGGGCCGTGCGTTCGGTGACATGAGAGCAGGTCAACGGGTGGTTTATAGATTCCTGCCCGCTTCGGCAAGGACGCCCGGCGGCGATGGCCCGTGGTTGTGCGTCCCGGGTCCGGCGGGCGCCCCGGGGGCAGCGTAGCCGGGCCCGGTCCCAGGTCAGTGGTCGCCCGGCCGGTGGCGCGATGGCATCCGATGCGCTGCTGGGCGTGACTTCGAGTCCGGCGGTCCGATTCACCGGCTATGACGAACCCCTATCCCCTGCACTGCACCGCGATCCGCCTCGAGCGAGTTCTTCACGTGGGTCGAACGCCACGCGCAGGACATACGTGGTCAGCGGACGTGATGTCCTCAGGGCGCGCCTTTTCGATACTCGCTGACACCCCACGGATGCGGAGTGTTCACTCGATCTCCGATGTTCGCCCGGTCAGGCCCCGCCGGTCGGCCGCGCGCCCGCAGCACAACAGCACCCGGGCGGCGCGGATTCATGATCAAGGGGACGGCGAAGCCCAGCATCGCCCCGACCAGTCAGAATTGGACCCCGTGACGTTGGACCACACGAACCACACGAACCACTCGGACCACTCGGACCACCCGGGCTACTCGGGCCGCGAAGACGACGTCGTCCTCCAAGCCCTGCAGGCGACCCTCGGCCTGATCACCGAGAACGTCAACGCAATCGCGGTTCAAGCCGCCCCCGACCGGATCGTCCTGCACTTCTCGATAGCAAGGAACTCTCCTGAATTCGAGGAGGACATCGAGGACATCGAGTTCGACCTGGATGCGATTCTCGAAGGGAGGGTCCTCATCGAGTCCCAGGTCCATCTCGGACCGCCGGACGACAGCTGGCCCGGCCGCGCCTGGCGGTTGATCTACCTGGCAAACTCCCGCAGGTCCCGCGAATAGGTTCCACCCGATCCGCCCCGTGAGGCCACCGGCCCACAAGGGCACACCGTCTGCCCGCCAGTCCTGCCGGCGGGCAGAGCGGCTTTCATGAGGCAGACCGCGGAGAATTACCGCCGGACACTGCGTCCGGGTGAAGCCCCTGCTGATCCGGCGTGCCGGACGGACGGCTCACCGCGTGAACGCCACGCTTTCGGCCATGTCGACAGAAGACAACAAGAGCCTGGTCCGACGCTTCTACCAGGAGATCGACGCCGGCAACCTGGACGCCATGGACGAACTCGTCGCCGACGACTACCTCGACCACCACCCGCCGCCCTTCCCGGTCTCGCCGGGCCGGGAAGGGCTCAAGGAGGCGTTCCGGCTGTTCTGGGACGCCACCCCGGGCACCCACCGAATCGAGGATCAGATCGCCGAGGGCGACAAAGTGGTGACCCGGCTGACCGCCACCGGAGTCCACCGCGGCGACCTCCCCGGAGCTCCCGCGACCGGAAACCCGATGAACATGACCGCGGTGGTGATCCACCGGATCGAGAACGGCAGGCTCGCCGAGAAGTGGTCCGACAAGGACGAACTCGGCCTGCTCCAACAGATCGGCATCATCCCGCCCCGCTCCGGACCGGCCGAGTAGGGCACGCTCCGCTTCGGTGACCATCTGGTCGTCACCGCGGGGTCGGCCTGCAATCCCCCCGGCC
>NZ_JBIWJF010000022.1:0-138864 GCF_044764985.1 Kitasatospora sp. NPDC093550 | reverse complement strand
CCGTGAACGTCTCCACCCACACCGGCTCAGCCCGCAGCACCCCACCCATACAGCAGAAATGCCCTGTCTCCGCCCTTCTGCAACAAGCTTTAGCGTCGTCGCCATGACCAGCACCCACCTCCACCAGCAGCACCAGCAGCAGCCGCTGGGCTCGCCCTTCTCCTCCACCAGCGCCGCCGAGGACGTCATGGCCGGCCTCGACCTCTCCGGCCGGACGGCTCTCGTGACCGGCGGTTACTCCGGCCTCGGCCTGGAGACCCCGCGGGCCCTGGCCGCCGCGGGGGCGCGGGTCATCGTCCCGGCGCGTCGGCCGGAGGCCGCCCGTGCGGCGCTCCGGGGGACGGGCAGTCGGATCGTCCCCGTGGACCTCGCCGATCCGGGCAGTGTCCGGGCCGCGGCCGCGCTGATCCGCGAGTCGACGGGCAGCCTCGACCTCCTGATCGCCGGCGCCGGTGTGATGGCGGCCCCGGAGCGGCGGGTCGGGCCGGGCTGGGAGGGGCAGTTCGCCGCCAACCACCTCGGGCACTTCCTCCTGGTCTGCGAGCTGTACCCCCTCCTGGCCGCCGCCCCCGGGGGCGCGCGGGTCGTCGTCACCAGCTCCGCCGGGCACGCCCTGACCGACATCCGCTGGCACGACCCGCACTTCCGCACCGGCTACGACAAGTGGCTGGCGTACGGCCAGTCCAAGACCGCCAACACGCTGTTCGCCGTGCACCTCGACGTGCTGGGCCGCGGCGACGGCGTACGGGCGTTCGCGCTGCACCCGGGCAAGACCATCACCGGTCTGCAGCGGGAGCTGACCCGTCAGGAGCAGGTGGACCGCGGCTGGGTGGACGAGCGGGGCGCCGTGATCGGCGCGGACTTCAAGTCGCCCGCGCAGGGCGCCGCCACCGGCCTCTGGGCCGCCACCTCGGCCCTCCTCGACGGCCGCGGCGGCCTGTACCTGGAGGACTGCGAGGTCGCCGGGCTCGCCGGTCCGGACACCCCGATGGACGACGGCGGCGTACACCCGTACGCCGTCGACCCCGACTCCGCCGCCCGCCTGTGGGATCTGTCGACGGCGGCCACCGGCGCCACCCCGATCGGCGGGTGACCGGAAAGCGCCCCGAATCCCGCGCGGCCGGGGACGCTACAGGCAGATCCGGCAGGACGGCCGCTCGCCCGCCGCGTGCGCCCGGCGGGCGAGGCCGGTCAACGCCTCGGGCGGCGGCAGGAGGTCGGGTGCATCGGCACCGCCCGGGCGTGCCCGCCACCGGATAGCCTCGTCCGGAGCGGGACGACACCACCGGGGGGCAGGGCATGGGCGGTCACGGAGACGACCGGAACGACGAGCGGTTGGCAGCCGAGGGGGAGGTCGCGGTCGCCCGGCTGGCGATCGACTCCGGCGACCTCGGGCACGCCGCCGAGCACCTCGCCGACGCCATCCTCGCCGACCCCCAACTGCCCGAACTGCACGAGGCGCTCGCCGAGTTGTCCGCCGCAGCCGGCGGTCCGGCGGCCGCGCGCGAGCTGTTCCCGCTGGACGGAGAGGTGTACCTCGGCACCGTCGCCTGCCGAGCCCATGTGGAGGCCGCCGCCGGGGACTGGGACACCGCCGTCGGCCTGCTGGCCTCCGCCATCCAGTACGAGCCGGCCCACCCCTGGGCGCACACCGCCTGGCTGGCCCGCGAGGACCTGCCCGGCCTGGTCGACCCGGATGCCGTCGCCCAGGCGGTGGCCCGCGCGGCCGGCGCGCTGCCCGACCCGCTCACCGATGAACTCGCCGAAGCCGTACGGCCCTTCGACGCCTTCGTGCAAGCCGTGGTGGCCCGCCACGGCGACCACGCGCTGCTGCTGGCGATGGCCTCCGGCCTGACCCGCCGGCTCGGCGCCACCGCCCGCGCCGTCGAACTCGCCGAGCGGGCCCACCGGGCGGCCCCCGGCTACCTGCCCGCCGTGATGCTCGGCAACGCGCTGCGGGCCGACGGCCGCCCGGAGCGCGCGCTCGACGTCTGGGAGGCCGAACTGGCCCGGGTCGCGCCGGACCGGGACGACTCCAGCAGCTACCTCGCCGTCGACGTGGCCGAGTTGTACGGCGCCCTCGGCCGCCCCGAGGAGGGCCTGCCCTGGCTGGACCGGGTGCTCGCCGCCGAGCCCGACCACCCCAAGGCGGCCCCGGCCCGGTACGGGCTGCGCCACGCCGTGGACGGCGACCCGGCGCACCTGCTCGGACTGGCCGACCACCACCGCGCCCACCCCGACCACGAGTACGCCCAGGACCTGCTGGCCCGGCTGAGCCACCGCGAGCCCTGGCTCGGCATGGTCCCCGGTGCCTCCGAGGCCACCGTCAACCTGCTGCACCAGGTCCTCGCGGCACCCGGCACCGACCGCGACACCGCGATCGACTGCGGCGTCTCCACCCTCGAACCGCCCAGCTCGCGGCTGGCCCTCCACCTCGCGCTGCCGCACTGCACCGTCGCCTACGGGTCCGTCGACGAACCCGACCCCCGGCGGCCGCTGAGCACGAGCGCCACCGCCACCCGGGTCTGGGCCTGGGACGGCACCGACCCGAAGCCCGCCGTCGCCGCGCCCGCGCCGGAGAGCGCCGAACTCGTCCGCGCCACCGCCGGGATCGTCTGGCCGAGCCTCCCGGCCGCCTACGACCACGCCGTCCGGCTGGCCGGGATCCCGCTCGACGACCTGCTCGGCGTGCTGGTCCACCCGCCGCTGCCGCGCGAGGACGAGCTCGGCCGGGCGCTGCTCGCGCACCAGCCCGAGCTGTGGGTGCGCGCCGTCCAGGCCTTCGCCTGTCTGGGCATCGCGCACCACCGCACCGACCAGCCGTGGCCGGAGTCGGACCGCCGCCGGGTGCTGCTCGACCTGCTGCTCGGGCCGGAGGACTGGGTCGCCGAGGCGGCCGGTTTCGCGCTCGTCGCGATCGGCTGGACGCACCCGGAGATCCGCGCGGACATCGCCGCGCAGCTCCGGCGACGGCTGCACTACTGCGTCGACGCCCGCCGGGTGCGCGCGGTGACGATCCTGCGGTCGGTGTGCCGCCTGGTGCTCGCGGCGCCCTGGATGCCGCCCGCCGACCGCGACCTGGCCCGGGCGGCCATCCGGGCCGAGGACGCCGAGAACGCCACCCGGACCACCCGGACCGGCCCGACCACCGAGCCCGCCGGGACCACCGACGCCGAGCCCGCGCGCGCCCCCGGCCGCCTGCGCCGGCTGTTCGGCCGGAGCTAAGGGTCAGTCCACGCCGGGGAGCGGTTCCTGGTCGACGTCGAACCGCGCGACCCGCTCCGCCGGGTCGCGGCACTCCGGTCCCAGCCGCAGCATCCGCGACTCCGGGTCGTGCAGCGGCCGGTGGAAGCGGCGGCAGGTCACCCGGGGGCGGAGGGTCTGCGCGGTGTCCGTACCGGGGAGCGGCTCAGGGCTGGTCATGGGGAGACGGTAGCCGCCCGCCGCCGCGCCGTGCCGGGGCTCGTCCGTCCCGCGTTCCAGCCCGCCCCGCCCAGACCACCCCTGCCCGGCCCGCCCTGCCCGGCCCGCCCTGCCCAGCCCGTCCACGCCGTGCCGGGGCCGGGCCGCCCCGTGAAACGATGACCCCCATGGCCACCGACCGCAGCAGCGCAGGAGACCCGGCGCGCACCCTCGCCCTGCTCTGGGGGCTCACCGCCGAGGAGAAGCCCGGTCGGCGCGGGCCCCGGCAGGCTCGCTCGACCGGTGAGATCGCCGCCGCCGCGATCGCCCTGGCCGACGCCGAGGGCGTGGACGCCGTCACCATGCGCCGGGTCGCCCAGGAGCTCGGGGTCTCCCCGATGGCGCTCTACACCTACGTGCCGGGCAAGGCCGAGCTGCTCGACCTGATGCTCGACACCGTCTACGCGACGATGCCCCGCAGCACCCCCGCCGACGAGGGCTGGCGGGCCAGGGTCGCCGCCGTGGCGGACGACAACCGGGCGCTGCACCGTGCCCACCCGTGGGTCGCCGTCGTCTCCACCAGCCGACCGCCGCTGGGGCCGGGGCTGATGGCCAAGTACGAGTACGAGCTGCGCGCCTTCGAGGGCACCGGGCTGCCCGACGTCGAGCTGGACGCCGCGCTGACCCACCTGCTCGGCTTCGTCCAGACCTGCGCCCGGATGGCCGCCGACGAGCGCGCCGCCCGGCAGGACAGCGCGCTGACCGACGAGCAGTGGTGGGCCGCCAACGCCGAGCTGCTCGCCCGGGTCTTCGACCCCGAGCGCTACCCGGTGGCCGCCCGCGTCGGCGCCGCCGCCGGCGCGGCCCACGGCGGCGCGTACAGCCCGGACCACGCGTACGCCTTCGGCCTGGCCCGCGTCCTGGACGGCCTGGAAGCCCTGATCACCCGCCAGCCCTGATCACCCGCCGCTAGGACGGGCCCCGGGCCCGGCTCAGCCGGCGGTGGGCCGCCCGTCGTACTCCTCCCGCGCGTCGCTGACGGCACACATCCGGGACTCCACCCAGTGGGCGAGCGCGGAGACGTACTCGGCCGCCTCCAGCCCGAGCGGGGTGAGGCTGTAGTCGACCCGCGGCGGGATCACCGGGTGGGCCTCGCGCAGCACGAAGCCGTCCCGCTCCAGGGTCTGGAGGGTCTGCGCGAGCATCTTCTCGCTGACCCCGGCGACCCGTCGGCGCAGCTCGCTGAAGCGGTAGCCGCGCTCGCGCAGGGCGATCAGCACCAGGACCCCCCAGCGGCTGGTCACGTGCTCCAGCACGCCCCGGGAGGGGCACATCCGGTCGTAGACGTCGGGCACCCGGTCGAGCAGTGACCGCTCCTCTTCGATTACCTCCATGTCAGTACCATACTTCAAAGTACGTACTATCCAGAAGTTAGTGCCCTCCCTAGGGTGAGTTCCGAACCGATCGAAACCTCTTGGGGAGCAGAAGATGTACGTCGTCACCGGAGCCACCGGACAGCTCGGCCGACTCGTCGTGGAGGGCCTGCTGGCGGCCGTGCCGGCGAGCGAGATCGCGGTCGTGGTCCGTTCCGCCGCCAAGGCCGAGGAGTGGGCGAAGCAGGGGGTGCGGGTCCACGAGGCGGACTACGGCCGGCCCGAGACGCTCGCCGGGGTCTTCGCGCCCGGCGACCGGGTGCTGCTCATCTCCGGGAACGAGTTCGGCCGGCGGGTGTCCCAGCACGGTGCGGTGATCGACGCGGCGAAGGCCGCCGGGGTCGCGCTGCTCGCGTACACCAGCATCCTGGGCACGGCGACCTTCCGGCTGGGCGACGAGCACAAGGCGACCGAGGAGCTGCTGCTCGCCTCCGGACTGCCGTACGCGCTGCTGCGCAACGGCTGGTACACCGAGAACTACCTCGGCGACCTGTCCGGCACGCTGGAGCGGGGCGTGGTGATCGGCAGCGCCGGGGACGGCCGGGTGGCGACCGCCCCGCGCCGGGACTACGCGGACGCCGCGGTCGCCGTCCTGACCGGCGAGGGTCACGAGAACCGGGTCTACGAGCTGAGCGGCGACACCGCCTGGAGCCTGTCCGAGCTGGCCGCCGAGCTGGCGCAGGCCTCGGGCAAGCCGGTCGCGCACCGGGAGCTCTCCCCGGCCGAGCACCGGGAGGCGCTGGTCGGCGCGGGCGTGCCGGAGGGCTTCGCGGACGTGGTCGTCGACGTGGACGCCGGCATCGCGCGCGGCGAGCTGGCCGGCACCCCGGGCGACCTGGCCCGGCTGATCGGCCGCCCGACCGTCCCGCTCGCCGACACGGTCCGCGCCGCGCTGAACTGAGCCGCGCTGAACTGAGCCGCGCCGGACCGGGCCTCGCAGGCTTGAGCCGCTGAGCTCCCGAAACGCCCCGGAAGTCCAGCATTCAAGCAATGTCATGACCAAAATCCGGAAACGGAGATGACAGCCCGCCCTCCCGCCCGCTACCGTCGCCTCGACCACACGCGCGCGGGAGGGCCCTCGGCCATGCCACAGACAGACCAGCAGGACAACGGCCGGGGCCTCGGGTACGGCTTCGCGGCCTACGGCATCTGGGGGCTCTTCCCGCTGTTCTGGCCGCTGCTGGAACCGGGCGCCGCCGACGACATCCTGGCCAACCGGATGGTCTGGTCGCTGGTCGCGGTGGTCCTGCTGCTGGTCGCCCAGCGGCACTGGGGCTGGATACGCCCGCTGCTGCGCCAGCCCCGCCGGGTCGCCATGCTGGCCGGTGCGGCCGCCGTGATCTCGGTCAACTGGGGCGTCTACATCTGGGGCGTCAACGCCGGGCACGTGGTCGAGACCAGCCTCGGCTACTTCATCAACCCGCTGGTCACCATCGCCTTCGGCGTCCTGGTGCTCAAGGAGCGGCTGCGCGGCGCGCAGTGGACGGCGGTGGGCATCGGCGCGCTCGCCGTCGCGGTGCTGAGCGTCGCGTACGGGCGGCTGCCGTGGATCGCGCTGACCCTGGCGCTCTCCTTCGCGACCTACGGCCTGCTGAAGAAGAAGGTCGGGCTGAGCGGGCTGGAGAGCCTGGCGGCGGAGAGCGCCTTCATGTTCCCGTTCGCCCTCGGCTACCTGGTCTACCTGGAGGTCAGCGGGCGCGGCACCTTCGGGCACACGGTGGCCGGCTCGTACGGCTGGGGGCACTCCGGGCTGCTGATGCTCAGCGGGCTGATCACGGCGATCCCGCTGCTGTTCTTCGGCGCGGCGGCCGTGCGGGTGCCGCTGACCGTCCTCGGGCTGCTGCAGTACCTGGCGCCGGTGTTCCAGTTCCTGATCGGCGTCGCCGTCTTCCACGAGTCGATGCCGCCCGCCCGCTGGGCCGGTTTCGGCCTGGTCTGGGCCGCGCTCGCGGTGCTCACCTGGGACGCGCTGCGCCAGGTGCGGGCCGACCGCGCGGCGCGGGCCGCGGCCGTGCCGCGGACCGCGCCCGTCGAGCCGGCCGCCTCCGTCACGCGCTGATGTCCCGGCTGGTGAAGCGGGACCAGGCCGCCGAGCCGAACACGGCGACGTAGGCGGCCTGCAGACCGAGGTCCTTCAGCACGCCGTCCCAGTACATCGGCTCGCGCAGCAGGTCCGAGAAGCTGAGCCAGTAGTGGGTGAACAGGAACGGCCGGATCGCGTCCAGCTGCGGGAAGGCGTCCAGGATCTGGACGGTGATCACCAGCCCGACGGTGGCGGCCATCGCCGCGATGCCGCTGCCGGTGAGCGTGGAGACGAACAGCCCGATCGCGACCAGCCCGGCCAGCGAGGCCGCGACCACCCCGGCCACCAGCACCGCGCGCAGCAACGCGTCGGCGAAGCCGATGGTGTCCCCGGAGATCAGCGTGACCTCGCCGAGCGGGAAGAGCGCGGCGCCGGTGGCCAGCGCCGCCCCCGCGACCGCCGCCGTGGCGGCCAGGCAGAACACCAGCCCGGCGGTGAACTTGGCGGCCAGCAGCCTGGTCCGGCCGGCCGGGGCGACCAGCAGGTAGCGCAGCGTCCCGGTGGCGGCCTCGCCCGCCACCGAGTCCCCGGCGACCACGCCGACCGTCATCGGCAGGAAGACCGGCAGGGCGACCGCCAGCGCGGTGAAGACCAGGAACAGCCCGTTCTGGGTGGTCTGCGCGATGAAGCTCGGGCCGCCGCCGCCCTCGTGCGGACTGTCCGTGTTGAGCTTGACGATCACCCCGATCAGGACCGGCAGCACGGCCAGGATCCCCAGCAGCACCTTGGTGCGCAGTCGGCGGAAGGTCAGGTGCAGCTCGTTGCGGAACAGCGCCAGGAACCCCGACGCCGTCTGCGGCCGCCGACGTCCGACGACCGCGCTTCCGGCTGCCGCGCTTCCGGCTGCCGCGCTCCCGGCTGCCGCGCTCCCGGCCGCCGCGCTCCCGGCCGCCGCGCTCCCGGCCGCCGCCGGGCTCCCGCCTGCCCTCGCCTCAGCCCGCGACATCGAAGCCCTCCCCGGTCAGCGCCACGAAGGCGTCCTCCAACGTGCCCCGCTCCAGCCCGAAGCCGTGCACCCGCACCCCGGCCCCGACCAGTGCCGCGCACAGCCGGGGCAGCGCCTCGTCGCCGCGCTCGCCCAGCTCGCCGTCCAGCCGGCCCTCGCCGGGCACCAGGGCGGTGACCTGGTGGGCCGCCAGCACCTCGGCGGCCCGCGCCACGTCCGGGGTTCGGACCACCAGCCGGCCCTGCGCCCGGGCGGCCAGCTCGGCGACGGTGCCCTGCACCACCAGCCGGCCCCGGGACATCACGGCCGCGTGGGTGCAGACCTGCTCGATCTCGTCCAGCAGGTGCGAGGAGAGGAACACCGTGGTGCCCTCCGCCGCGACCTCCCGGACCAGCGCCCGGATCTCCCGCATGCCCTGCGGGTCCAGCCCGTTGGTCGGCTCGTCCAGCACCAGCAGCTCGCGCGGCTGCAGCAGCGCGGAGGCGAGGCCCAGGCGCTGCTTCATACCGAGCGAGTACGCGCGCGCCTTCTTGCCGGCCGCCGCGCCCAGGCCGACCCGCTCCAGCGCCGCCTCGACCCGCTGCCGCCGGGTGCGCGGGTCGGCGGTCGGGTCGGCGGCGTCGAAGCGGACCAGGTTGTCCCGCCCGGAGAGGAACCCGTACAGCGCGGGGCCCTCGATCAGCGCGCCCACCCGGGGCAGCACGCTGGAGACGGACTGCGGCATCGACTCGCCGAGGACGGTGGCCACGCCCGCGGTGGGGGCGATCAGGCCCATCAGCATCCTGATGGTGGTGGTCTTGCCGGAGCCGTTGGGGCCCAGGAAGCCGAAGACGGAGCCGCGCGGCACGGTGAGGTCCAGGCCGTCCACGGCGAGCTGGCCGCCCCGGAAGCGCTTGGTGAGGCCGCGGGTCCTGATCACGTCGTCGGAGCCGGAGCCGGAACCGGAGCCGGAGTCGGAGTCGGATCGGAGGTCGGACGCGGAGATTGAGCCGGATCCGGAAGGGGCGAGGGCGGCGGGGGGAGTGGGTGGAACGGGAACGGGGGCCGGGCGCGGTTCGCCGCCCGTGCCCCCGGCCGACTCCGTAACGTCCCCCGTTACGGGAGTCCTGGTCATCCGTCAGTTCACCCCGGCGGCGTGCTGCAGGACCTGGAGGGTCACCGCGCCGGCGAAGACCCGGCCGTCGTCGGTGAGCAGGACGTTGACGACCTTGGTGCCGATCAGGGTGCCGCCGTCGACCTGCTTGCCGAGCGACTTCATAAGCCCCTGCGGGTTCACCGGCCCGCGGCCGCCGTGCTTGCCGTCGCCCTTGCCGTTGCCCCCCTTGCCCTCGCCGTTCGGCACCTCGACGGTGCCGCTGGGCAGCTGCGAGGCGATCACGGCCGTCCAGCCCTCGCCGATCACGTTCACGCCCTCGTGCCCGGCCCCGGCGGCGGAGCCGGCCGTGGCCTTGCCCTCGGCGGCCGCCTCCTTCGCCGCCTCGTCCGCCTTCTTCTCCGTCACCTTGGCGCCCTTGGGCACCGTGAAGTCGAAGGTCTTGGCGGCCGGCTTGGCGAAGGAGACGTCGGTGAAGTGGACGTCCAGCACGGTCGTGCCGTCGGTGGACTTCACCGCGACCGCGAGCGGCACCCCGTTGTCGGCGGCCACCGCGATCCGGACCTCGGCCACCGTCGAGCCGCTCTGGGTCGGCTTCACGCTCAGCTGGTAGGCCTTCTGCCCGGCCACGTTGGCCGTGCCGGCCACGGTGACCGAGGTGGTGCCGGCGCTCGCGGTCAGGAACTGCCGGGCGGCTTCCTGCGGGGTGGTCGGCACACCGGTCAGCGGCGGGCCGGGGTGCCGGTCGGCGTCCTGGTGGGCGAGCCGGCCCGCGGCGCCGACGAGGTGCACCGCGCTGTTGGTCGAGCTGTCCCAGGCCCAGGACTGGTCACCGTTGCGGACCAGCGTGTAGCCGGCCATGTTCTCCATCATGTCGACCCGCTGGTGCTCCGGGCCGTCCACCGCGATCCGCAGCGTCCGGTCGCCGCCGAGCAGGCCGAGCAGCTTAGCCTGCGGGTCGGCGGCGGAGGTCGCGTCGGAGCCGCTGCCGCCGTGCCCGGAGGCCGCCGCGCCGAGCCCGCCGGCCGCACCCAGCAGCTGGGTGGGCAGGCCGAGGTCGGTGCTGACCGACACCGTTCCGGACAGCGCCTGCGCCTGGGAGCCGAGCGCCTTGGCCACCACCTGCTCGGCGGTCAGCGTCGGCAGGTCGGGCGGACCGTCGGCGGCCAGCGCGGGCACCAGCCCGACCCCCGCGGCGATCGCCGCGGCGACCGCCACCGGCACCCCGGCGCGCACCAGGACGCGTCGCCGAGAGCGGTACGGCACGCCGCCGTCCAGACCCTCCCCCGTCGCCGTCTCATTGGTCATGGCGTCATCAACTCCTCTGCGGACACGTGCGATTGGCCTTGCCCCTCCATTAGAGGCCGTCACGCCGCCGTCGGCATCGCCCTGCAGGGCCAGATCGGACTGGCCTTCGTGGGTACGCCGACCCTGAGACGGTCTCAGGGTCGCTCATCCCGGAGTACCGTCCTGGCGTAGGGTCGCGCCATGGATGGAACCGCCACGGACGCCAGCACTCCGCCGACCGCGAACGCGATGCGCCGCGCCCTGCGCCGCGCCCGGGACGGCGTCGCCCTCGACGTGACCGAGGCCGCCGTGCTGCTCCAAGCCAGAGGCGAGGACCTGCGCGACCTCTGCGAGAGCGCCGCCCGGGTGCGCGACGCGGGCCTCGAAGCGGCCGGCCGTCCCGGTGTCATCACCTACTCCAAGAGCGTCTTCATCCCGCTCACCCGGCTCTGCCGCGACAAGTGCCACTACTGCACCTTCGCCACCGTCCCGGGCAAGCTGCGCCGGGCCGGGCAGGGGATGTTCATGTCCCCGGACGAGGTGCTGGAGGTGGCCCGGCGCGGGGCCGAACTCGGCTGCAAGGAAGCGCTGATCACGCTCGGCGACAAGCCGGAGGACCGCTGGCCCGAGGCCCGCGAGTGGCTGGACGCGCACGGCTACGACGACACCGTCGCGTACGTGCGGGCGATGTCGATCCGCATCCTGGAGGAGACGGGCCTGCTGCCGCACCTCAACCCCGGGGTGCTGAGCTGGACGGACTTCCAGCGGCTCAAGCCCGTCTCCGCCTCGATGGGCATGATGCTGGAGACCACCGCCACCCGGCTGTGGAGCGAGCCCGGCGGCCCGCACTACGGCTCCCCGGACAAGGAACCCGCCGTCCGCCTGCGGGTGTTGGAGGACGCCGGACGCAGCTCCGTACCGTTCACCAGCGGGCTGCTGATCGGCATCGGCGAGACCTACCGGGAGCGCGCCGAGTCGCTGTTCGCGCTGCGCAAGGTGTCCCGCGCCTACCACGGCGTCCAGGAGCTGATCCTGCAGAACTTCCGCGCCAAGCCGGACACGGTGATGCGCGGCATGCCGGACGCCGAACTCGACGAGCTGGTCGCCACCGTGGCCGTCGCCCGGCACCTGCTGGGCCCGACGGCCTGCCTGCAGGCCCCGCCGAACCTGGTGGACGGCGAGTACGAGCGGCTGATCGCGGCCGGCATCGACGACTGGGGCGGGGTCTCCCCGCTCACCCCGGACCACGTCAACCCCGAGCGCCCCTGGCCCCAGATCGATCGCCTGGCGGAGCGCTCGGCGGCGGCCGGCTTCGAACTGCGCGAGCGCCTCGCGGTCTACCCCGAGTACGTGCGCCGCGGCGAGCCCTGGCTGGACCCGCGGGTGCTGCCGCACGTGCGCGCCCTGTCCGACCCGGAGACCGGACTCGCGGACCCGGACGCGGTGGTCCGCGGCCTGCCGTGGCAGGAGCCCGAGGACCTCCCGGAGTCGTACGGGCGGACCGACCTGCACACCGCCGTCGACACCGAGGGCCGCACCGGTGACCGCCGGGCCGACTTCGAGGACGTGTACGGCGACTGGGAGGTGCTGCGCGAACAGGTGCTCGCCGAGGGCGCGCCCGAGCGCCTCGCCGGGGACCTCCGGGAGGCCCTGGCGGTGGCCGCCGACGACCCGACCAGGCTGACCGACGAGCAGGCGCTGGCGCTCTTCCACGCCGACGGCCCGGCCCTGGACGCGCTCTGCCGGATCGCCGACGACGTGCGCCGGGACGCGGTCGGCGACGACGTCACCTACTGCGTCACCCGGAACATCAACTTCACCAACGTCTGCTACACCGGCTGCCGCTTCTGCGCCTTCGCCCAGCGCCGCACCGACGCGGACGCCTACACCCTGTCGCTGCAGCAGGTCGCCGACCGGGCCGCGCAGGCCTGGGAGGTCGGCGCCACCGAGGTCTGCATGCAGGGCGGCATCCACCCGGACCTGCCCGGCACCGCCTACTTCGACATCGCCCGGGCGGTGAAGGAGCGGGTGCCCGGCATCCACGTGCACGCCTTCTCGCCGATGGAGGTGGTCAACGGCGCGACCCGCACCGGGCTGTCGATCCGCGACTGGCTGCAGCGGGCCAAGGAGTCGGGCCTGGACACCATCCCCGGCACGGCCGCCGAGATCCTGGACGACGAGGTCCGCTGGGTGCTCACCAAGGGCAAGCTGCCGGCCGCGACCTGGGTCGAGGTGGTCACCACCGCGCACGAGCTGGGCATCCGCTCCTCCTCCACGATGATGTACGGGCACGTGGACACCCCGGCGCACTGGCTGGGCCACCTGCGGCTGCTCGCGGAGATCCAGCAGCGCACCGGCGGCTTCACCGAGTTCGTGACCCTGCCGTTCATCCACACCAATGCCCCGGTCTACCTGGCCGGCATCGCCCGCCCCGGCCCCACCGCCCGGGACAACCGGGCGGTGGTCGCGATGGCCCGGCTGCTGCTGCACCCGCACATCCCCAACATCCAGACCAGCTGGGTCAAGCTGGGCGCGGAGGGCGCGGCCGAGATGCTCCGCTCCGGCGCCAACGACCTGGGCGGCACGCTGATGGAGGAGACCATCTCGCGGATGGCCGGTTCGGCGTACGGGAGTTACAAGTCGGTGCGGGACCTCCGGGCGATCGCCGAGGCGGCGGGCCGTCCGCACCGCCAGCGCACCACCACCTACGGCGAGGTCCCGGCCGAGCGGCAGGCCGCCGCGCTGGCCTCGGACGGGCACCTCCCGCAACTGCTGCCGGTGCTGGACTGACCGTCCCGGGCGCGTCGCCCTCCCGCGGAACCGGAACCGGTGCCGGAGCCGGAGCCGGAGTCGGAGCCGGAGCCGGAGTCGGGGGAGGGCGGTCCCGGCGGGGCCGGGGGGCGTGGCCGCGGGACGGCAGGGTGGCGACAGACCGTCGCGGTGCTGGTGTTCGAAGGATCCCGTCGATCGGTTCGATTCTTCGAATACAGTGCCAGGGCGTGCGACCGGCCGAGCGTCGTGCGGCCCCCCGTCCCGAGGAAAGGCGCCCCGTCGTGATGCCACTGTGGTCACGCGCCCAGCAGCAGGACTACCGCAGCCGGGTGCGGGGCTGCCTGCTCGGCGGGGCCATCGGCGACGCGCTCGGCGCGGGCGTCGAGTTCGAGGCGCTGGAGAAGATCCGGGCCCAGCACGGCCCCCGGGGCGTCACCGGCTACGTCCCCGCGTACGGGCGCACCGGCGCCGTCACCGACGACACCCAGCTGAGCCTGTTCACCGTCGACGGACTGATCCGCGCCCACATCCGGCGCGACACCGGCAGCTGGCACCCGCCCACCGACCTGCACCTCGCCTACCTGCGCTGGGCCGCCACCCAGCGCGACTGGGGCCCGGACGAGCGCCGCCCCGACCTCGGCTGGCTGGGCCGCGAGGAGTGGCTCTACGCCCAGCGCGCCCCCGGCCAGGGCTGCCTGTCCGGCCTCAGCGGGCCCGACGCCGAGCGGCTCGGCACGCTGGAGCGGCCCAAGAACCCGCACTCCAAGGCCTGCGGCACGGTGGTGCGGGCGGCGCCCTTCGGGCTGCTCACCACCTGGGAGCCGGGCCTGGTGTTCCAACTCGCCGTGGAGTGCTCGGTGCTCACCCACGGCCACCCCACCGGCTACCTCGCGGCGGGCGCGCTCGCGGTGATCGTCCAGTCGGTGGCCCGCGGCGGCACCCTGGAGGAGGGCGTCCACCTCGCGCTCGCCCTGCTCTCCGAGCGGCAGGCGCACGAGGAGACCACCACCGCGCTGCGGGCCGCACTGGACGCCGTCCGGGCCGGCGAGCCCTCCGCGGAGCGGGTCGAGGCGCTGGGGGAGGGCTGGGTCGCCGAGGAGGCGCTGGCGATCGCGGTCTACTGCGCGCTGGTCGCCCACGACGTCCGCTCGGGCCTGCTGCTCGCCGTCAACCACTCCGGGGACAGCGACTCGACCGGCGCGATCTGCGGCAACCTGCTCGGGGTGCTGCACGGGGACACCGCGCTGCCGCCGGGCCTGGTCGCGGGGGTCGAGGGGCGGGCGGCGATCCTCGAACTCGCCGACGACTTCGTGCTGGAGCTGATGCACGGCACCGAACTGCACGACCAGCGGACCCCGGAGGGGGCCAACTGGGCCGTCCGCTACCCGGTGACGGGCTGAAGGCCGCGCCCCGAAAAGGCAGTTGCCCGTAGCGCCGGCCGCCGCCGGGGGAGGGCGACGGGCACCGCTACGGGCAACTGGTCCGAGTGCGGAAGGCCGGGGCGGGTCAGCCCGGGAGATCACCGAAGGCGCCGCCCGCAGCCGCCGAGGCGAAGGCGTTCCAGGCCTCGGTGGTGAAGCGCAGTTGCGGCCCCAGGGGATCCTTCGAGTCCCGGACGGCCACCTCCCCCGCGCCGGGGACGGCGACCTCCACGCAGGCGCCCTGGCCCCCGCTGTGACTGCTCTTGCGCCAACCGGTTCCGTACTCGGACGGGGTGATCATTCGTGGAATTCCTTCTCGATGTCGGCTATCAGCGACCGGCTCTCCGCGACACCGAGTGCGGCCGCTCTCAGGTAGTCGTACAGACCGGTATAGCGGCGCACATCAGCCTCCTTCTCCAGGTAGAGATCGCTCGTCACACCTTCGAAGTAGACAACCGTGGAATCGGCTGACTCCGGGAACTCCAGCAGGGAGAATGTCCCGGTCATGCCGGGATGCGCCCCGTGCGAGAACGGGATCACCTGGATGGTGATGTTCGGCCGGGTGCTGAGCTCCAGCATCTGCTGCAGCTGCTCGGCCATCACCGCCTTGCTGCCGACCTCGCGGCGCAGCACCGCCTCGTCTATGACGGTCCACAGGCTGCCCAGCTGGTTCTCGCCGTGGACCCGCTCCTGCCGCTTCATCCGGACCTGCACCCGGCGCTGCACGGCGATCGCGTCGGTGTCCGGCTGGGTGCCCTCGACCACGGCCTGGGCGTACTGCTCGGTCTGCAGCAGGCCGGGCACGAAGGAGGACTCGTACGCGCGGATCGAGGAGGCCTCGGCCTCCAGCCCGATGTAGACGCTGTACGGCGTCGGCATGTCGTTGAAGTCGTGCCACCAGCCGCGCTGGCGCGACTCCTTGGCCATCTCCATCAGGCTGGCGCGCATCTGCTCGTCGGTCACCTTGTACACGTCGCAGAGGTCCCGCACGTCCCGCTGGCTGATGCTGCGGCGCCCGTTCTCCAGCCGACTGATCTTCGACTGGGAGACCATCAGCCGTCCGGCGACCTCCTCCGCCGTCATGCCGAGGCCCTCACGGAGCTTGCGCAGCTCGGAGCCGAGGCGTCGGCGGCGGACGGTGGGATTGACGTTGGCGGACACTTCGACCTCCGGCCGGACCTCTCGTGATCGTTGGAGCGGGAGCCCTCGGAACACTTCGGACATTGGGACCAACCCCCCTGACTTGGAGCAGCATGTCACCTTGGGCCAGGTCGGCGCCGGGGAATCACAGCAGCGCGGTAGAACAGATCATCGGAAAAGCGCTTCCGCGAGACAGCGAAAGCCCCCAGGTGGTAATGCGGCTCGGCGACTCGTGCGGACAGTGCGGCGGAGAGCCCCCGGACCGCGTCGCACGTGCCCGTGGCACGTACGGGGGCGGGCGGCTGCGGGCCTCCGGGGACGGCAAGAGGGGCGGTCGCCGGGCGACTTGCGTCGCGGGGCGACCGCCCCTCGGTGCTTCTGGTGCTTCCGGTGCTTCCGGTGGTGCTCGCAGTGCTCATGGTGCGAGTGGTACCGGTGGTACTGGTCGCGCATCGGCGCGCTCGGCGCCTCCGGGAGGCGCGTGCGGTGCGGCGCGCGCCGTCGGGCGTGCGGTGCGGCGTACTGCCGGGCGCGGTTCAGCGGGTGGTTCCGCGGACGTGGTTCAGCGGACGCCCACCCGGGAGGCGGGGACCCGCCCGCCCGAACCCCGGCCCGCCGTACGGGAACCGGAACGGCCGGGAGCCGCAGCGGTCCCGGGGCTCTGGGACGAACGGTTCTGCTGCGCCGGCAGGCCGTTCTGCACGTCCATCACGGCGTGCGCGACCATCCCGCCGAGCGGGTCGTACCGGATCAGGTCGCGCAGCCGCGACCGCGAGGACCGACCCTCGTTGCCCGGGTACAGGTGCTTGCCCAGGCCCACCGAGTGGGCGAGCGCGGCGAGTGCGGCGGTCCGCGGGTCCGGCGGCACGCCGGTGCGGATCGCGGTGTCCAGCCGTTGCTTGATCGCGGCGTTGGTGCAGTCGTCGGACGCCTGGTACCGGGTCGTCGGCAGCACTCCGCACACCTGGCCCGGCACGGCGGTCACCATGCCGCAGCGCTCCAGGTGCGCCAGATAGGTCTGCCGCAGCCCCAGCCGGGGCCCGCCGATCCAGTGCGCCGCGCGGACCGGACTGCCGCGTCGGCGCAGCAGTTCCAGTGCGTGGTCAAGGGTCGGGTCGCCGGTCGGCCGTGCGAGCACGACTGCGATCCGGTCTCCCTCCGGTACGATCCGTCCGGCCAGGGACAGCTCGACGAGCTGCGCCCCGGCGAGTCCGAGGTCGAGGGTCTGCGGCTGCGCCGTGGTACCCGTGGTCGGGTCCAAAGCGAGCAGCAAGAGTTCCTCGGGAACAGTTCTGCGGCTCTTGCCCATCCAAGCCTCCCCGCGTGGATGAGAGACAGGGTGACGCCTCTCACACGGGCTTGTCGAGTACGCCTCCGAATCGTGACCTTGCGGTGAAGGCGCGGAACCGGCGGCCGCGGGCCCGGCGTCTGACCGGTGAACAGGCCGCGGTACGGCTGTGCGATGGCAATAAGGGCCGGTCGGGCGGGGTGTGCGCGGTGGGATCGGCCGCCGGTGGCGGAGACTGTACAGGTACACGGGGCGGGGCGTCGGCTTCCCGAAATCGGGTTCGCCGGTGCCCCGCCGGGCGTTGAGGAGGCTGGGATACGTGGGCGAGTCCCCCGACAGGGTGCTGAGGGACGGCGAGCGGGAGCGGGACCGGGAGCGCGAACGGACCGGTGCGACGGCGGCCGGTGGCGTCGAGTCAGCCGAGCCGGCCGGGTCCGCGGAGGTGGCCGAGTCCGCCGAGTCGGCCGGGGGCGGGTCCGGCGCGGCCGCTGCCGGGGCGTCAGCCGCGTCCGCCACCGGGGCGGCCGACGGATCCTCGGTGGGGAGCTCCGGCGAGGCACCCGTGAAGGCGGCCTCCAAGGCGGCCTCCAAGGCGGCCTCCAAGGCGGCCTCGAAGGCGGCTCCGGCGGGGGCCTCGAAGGCGTCCGACGACACTCCGGCGGGGGCCTCGAAGGCGTCCGACGACACTCCGGCGGCGGGGGCCAAGGGCGGCTCGACCGTACAGCTCCGCGTCCGGGATGTGGACAGCAAGACGACGATGCTGCGGCTGCCGGTGGACAACAAGACCACCGCGCTGCGCCTGCCCGGGGAGCTGCTGAAGGGCGCCGGCAACGGCGGTTCCAGCGACGAGGGTGCGGAGAAGGAGTCGCCGTCGACGGCCGACGCGGCCGAGAAGCCCGCTGGGCGTCAGGCCGGGGCCGACCCGCGTCTCGCCATGCGGACGGCCGGCGCGGTCGCCGAGCAGGCGGCGGAGCAGAGGGGGAAGGAGAAGGAGGAGGAGAAGAAGAGGACGGCGGCCGAGCCCGCCGAAGCCGACGCCGAAGCCGAGTCCGAAGCCGACTCCGGAGTCGTCGTCGACGACGCGGACGACACCGTCGCCGAGGACTCCACCGCCGACTCCTCCGCCGAGACCTCCGTCCCCGCCGCCTCCGCCTCCGCCGCCCCCGACGCGCTGACCGAGACCGGGCAGCCCGGTCAGAAGCCGGGCCGGGCCGAGAAGCTGGAGAAGCCCGGGCCGCTGCGCGTCCCCGCCGCCCCCGCGGCCGGAACCGTCCCCGAGCCCGAGCCGGAGCCGCACCCGGAGCCCCGGCCGGTCCCCGAACCCGAGCCGACCCCCGGCCCGGAGCCGTTGCCGAAGCCTGCTCCCAAGCCCGCACCCGTGCCGCCGCCGGCCCCGAAGCCGCTGCCCGAGCCCGACCCGCGCCCGGTGCCGCCGGTCCCGCCGCTGCCGAGGCCGGAGCCGCTGCCCGCGCCCGAGCCGCCGCCGTCGCCCGAGAACACCGCGGAGGCGATGGAGGTCCTGGCGACCCTCAACGCCCGCCCGGTCTCGCCGCTGCGCCGCGCCCTCAAGCGGATCACCATCTGGACCGTCTTCCTGGCCGTGGTGCTCGGCGCGGTCGTGGTGGCCCAGCTGCTGCGTCCGCTGCCGGATGCCACGGTGAAGATGACCGCCGCGGGCAGCTACAACTTCGCCGGCGACCAGCTGGACCTCGCCTGGCCGGCCAAGGGCCAGTCCGCGGCCGAGGTGGTCGGCGTCGGCAGCCTCGGCAGCTCGGGCCAGGAGGCGCCGGCCCCGATCGCCAGCGTCACCAAGGTGATGAACGCCTACCTGATCCTGCAGAAGTACCCGCTGAAGAAGGGGGAGAGCGGCCCCAAGATCACCGTCGACAAGCAGGCCGCGCAGGAGTCCGGCAACGTCGACGAGTCGAAGGTGACGCTCACCGAGGGCCAGGTCCTCACCGAGTACCAGGCGCTGGAGCTGCTGATGCTGCCGTCGGCCAACAACGTGGCCCGGCTGCTCGCCCGCTTCCACTCCGGCTCCGAGGCGGAGTTCGTCAAGCAGATGAACGACACCGCGGCCAAGTTCGGGATGACCAACACCATCTACGCGGACCCGGCGGGCTACAACGCGGACACCAAGTCCACCGCCAAGGACCAGCTGAAGCTGGCCGAGCAGGTCATGCAGGACGAGATCTTCCGGCAGATCGTCTCCACCCCGGAGACCAACTTCAACAACGTGAAGATCCCCAACACCAACAACCTGATCAACCCGAAGACCGGCGTCATCGGCGTCAAGACCGGCTCCAGCACCCCGGCCGGCGGCTGCCTGATGTGGGCCGCGTACAAGGAGATCGGCGGCGTGAAGCGGCTGATCCTCGGCGTCACCCTGGGCCAGCCGGCCACCTCCCCGGCTCCCGGCGACGGCATCCTGCCGACCGTGCTGAAGGTCAGCGGCAAGCAGATCCAGGCCGCGCAGAACGGCGTGACCGGTCAGACCGTGGTGAAGAAGGGCGACGTCGTCGGCTCGGTGGACGACGGGCTGGGCGGCAAGGTCCAGGTCGTCGCGACCAAGGACCTGGTGGTGGCCGGCTTCCCGGGCGTCTCCGGCACGGTCACCCTGGACGCGGCGAAGATCGGCCACAGCGAGAAGGCCGGCAAGGAGGTCGGCGTCCTGCGGGTGGGCTCCGGCGACGGCAAGCTGGAGGTGCCGGTGGCCCTCCAGTCCGACCTCAACCCGCCGTCCATCCAGTCCCGGCTGCTGCGCATGCTGTGAGCAGGTGGGCCGCTGAGCAGGTGGGCCGCTGAGCCGCTGAGCCGGTGAGCCGCTGAGCCGGTGAGCCGGTGAACGACCGCACCACCGCACCACCGCCCGAACGCCGAAGGGGAGCCGGTCCGCACCGGCTCCCCTTCGGCGTTCCCGTTCCCGCCCCCGCTCCCGCGGCTACGTGTCCGGGTCGAGCAGCGCGAGCGTGAACCCGCCGAGCGGCGTCACCTGGTCCGGGGTGCCGTACCGGGTGCGGAGCAGCTGCGCCTGGTCCGTCGGCACGGCGCCCAGCGGGTCCGGGGTGTCGCCGAGGACGAGCAGCCAGATCCGGGTCACCGCGCCCAGGCAGGCCTCCGGCTGCGGGCACGGCGTCGGCGAGAGGTCCTCCGCGTCCTCGGCGCTCTGCGCGACGAACACCGGGTACGGGCGGACGTCCGACGGCAGGTAGTAGGCGACCCCGGGCCACACCATCGCCCAGGACTGGTTGCCCAGCGGGGCCGCCATCCCGTCCCCGGCGCGGTAGCCGGCGGCGATCGTCCGGGCGGCCGCCTTGTACGGCTCCTCCGAGTCGTTGTGCGAGCCGACGTACCGCACGGGGGGCTGCTCGGGCAGGGCCGCCACGGCCGGTACGGCCAGCAGTGCGCCCGCCAGCAGCCCGGCCGCCAGGACGGCCCGCCGGGGCGCCGTACGGCGTCGCACGAGGGCCGCCAGCGCGCCGTACGCCGCCCCGACCCCGCCCCCGGCCAGCACCGCCCAGGCGGGCACCGTGAACAGCAGGTACCGGTCGACGAAGTACGAGGTCCCGCCCAGGCGGGACACCAGCCAGACGCTCACCACCGGCAGCTCGGCGAGCAGCAGCAGCTGCCAGGCCTGCAGCCGCCGGCCGGGCAGGGCCAGCGCGGGGAGCGCCAGCAGCACGAAGGAGTAGAAGACCAGGTCCGAGCCGAACAGCTGCTCGCCGAAGCGGGCCAGGCCGCGGAGGGAGGGCGTCATTATCCAGCCCAGCTGCCGGTCCGACTGGCGGCTGCCCAGCAGCATGATCGGCACCACCGGCACCGCCGCCACCGCGACCGCCAGCGGGTACCGCCACAGCAGCCGCCGGTCCGCGGCCTCCCGGGTGCGCCACAGGTGCAGCGCCACCAGGGCGACCTGCCCGGCCACCGTGCTGAACGAGATCAGGTGCCCCGCGCCCGCCAGCGCCATGGCCGCGCAGTACGGCGCCCAGCGCCGCCAGGTCGGCCGCTCCAGCGCCCGCAGCAGGAAGAAGGTGGCGGCGGCGATCGCGAGGGTCACCAGCGCGTACGAGCGCGCCTCCTGGGCGTACCGGGAGACCAGCGGCGGCACCGTGAACAGCAGCCCCGCGCCGATCGCCGCCACCCGGCCGCCGAACAGCCGCCGGGCGGTGACCGCCACGAAGGCGGCCGCGCCCGCCATGGCCAGCACGGACGGCGTCCGCAGCGCCACCGTCGAGTCCCCGAAGACCGAGGTCCAGCCGTGCATCAGCAGGTAGTACGCGCCGTTGCTGGCGTCGATGTGCTGGAGCAGCCGCAGCAGGTCGTCCAGCGAGCGGGTGGCCACCGTCGAGGTCGCGATCTCGTCCCGCCAGAGATCCGGCGTCCCCAGCCGGTACCCGCCCACCGCCAGCATCACCAGCGCGGGCCACAACCACACCTGCTCCAACAGCCGGACGACCGGGCGCACAGCAGGTCTCATCTGGTCCTTCGTCTCCTTCGCGGGGTGCGCCCGGGCGGATCGGGCTCCTCCCGGCAGGCTACTTGACAGCTCCTGACACCCCGTCGGCCACCCGTGCCCCCGCCTGCGACGCCGCCTCCCACCCCTGATCCGGTACGCTGTGAGCGGCCTCGCCACAGCCGGGGCCGCGCCTCAGTAGCTCAGGGGATAGAGCACGGCTCTCCTAAAGCCGGTGTCGCAGGTTCGATTCCTGTCTGGGGCACGACGAACACGCAGGTCGCAGGCCTCCGCCCAGCCCGGGTCGGGGGCCTGCGGCCTTTGCCGGGCCGGCCACGGGGGTCAGGTCAGCCGGACGAGGGTGCGGGGTTCGGTGGGGCGGGCGGTGGCGAGGGCGAGGTCGGCGAGCAGGGTCTCGTTCTCGCGGGTGGTGCGCAGGACGGCGGGGTCCAGGTCGACGATGACGACCTCGCGCCGGTCCTCGCTCGCCTCGGCGAGCAGCCGGCCGTCCGGGCCCCAGACCGCGCTGCCGCCACAGGTGTCCCAGGGGCCGGTGCGGCCGACGTGGTTGGACAGCACCGTGTAGAAGGTGTTGTCGAGCGCCCGGGCGGGGAACCAGGTGCGGGACTCGTGGTGGCCGTGGCCCTTGCTGAACAGCGCGCCGACCAGGTAGGCGTGGCAGCCGTCGAGCGCGGCGGCGCGGGCGTGCTCGGGGAAGCCGGAGTCGTAGCAGATGCCGAGGCCGAGCCGCCAGCCGTCCAGCTCCAGGGTGCAGCCGGCCGTTCCGGGCCGGTAGAGCTCGCGTTCGGACTTGAACAGGTACTGCTTGTCGTAGCGGGTGACGAAACCGCCGTCCGGGCCGAGGACGAGGGCGGAGATCCGCAGGTCGGCCCCGTCCTGCACGGCGGCGCCGACGACGGCCGCGGTCCCCGTCTCGCGGCACGCGTCGGCGATCGGCGCGAGGCGCGGATCTCCGGGCTGGACGGCGTACTCGCGGGGATCGCTGCGGATCAGCTCGGGCTCGTACCCGGAGAGGAACTTCTCGGTGAAGAGCACCAGCCGGGCTCCGGCGTCGGCGGCCTCGCGGATCAGCTCGGCGGCCTGGACGGCGTTGGCGGATATGTCGCCCGCCACGGCCCGGGTCTGGACGGTGGCGATCCGGAGCGGCTGCCCGGGGTGTCCGGCAGGGGCGGTGGCGGGGGTAGGACCAGCGGTGGTGGACATGGCCGTCACGCTAGCGGACGGCCTCGCTCCGCTGACGTGGCCTCAGCGGACGGCCTCGGAGGATGGTCCCGGTGGACGGTCCCGGTGGACGGTCTCAGCGCAGTCGCGGCGCACGTCGTCGGGCCGGTCGGCGGCGGCCTCCGGCACGCCGCCGTCGTGATCCTCGTCCCGGGTCGCCGCGTCGCCGCCCAGCGGCGAGTCGTCCAGCACGGAGTGGTCCAGCGGCGACTCGTCCAAGGGCGAGTCGTCCAGGGGCGGGTCGTCCAGCGGGTCGGTGGCGCGGGGCGGTCGGCCGGGGGCCACGATGACCCGCTGGACCCGGGGCCTGGTGCGCCAGTTGACCCGCCGTACGTCGCGGGCCAGCGCGCCGGGCCGCCAGAGCTCGATCACGGCCGTGACGGTGCCCAGCACGATCCCGGCGGCCAGCCACCCGCCCAGGACGTCGCTGGGCCAGTGCGCGCCGAGCGCGATCCGGGTCCAGCCGATGGTCAGCACCGTCGCCGCCGCCACCGCGCAGGCGGCGGTCCGGCCGCGGCGGTGGACCCGGTACCAGACCAGGCCGACCAGGACGGCGCAGGTGATCGCGGAGGCCATGGCGTGGCCGGAGGGGAAGGCCGGGCCGCCGGCGTGCGAGACCGGATCGGTGAAGGCGGGGCGGTCGCGGTCGAAGGCCGCCTTCAGGGCCCACAGGGCGCCCCAGCCGACCAGGGTCTGGGCGGCCACCCAGCCGGCCAGCACCCGTGCGCCGATCAGCCAGAGCCAGACGGCCGCGAGCCCGAGGAGCGTACGCATCGTGATGGTGCTGCCGATGTCCGAGAGCGTCTGCACCGCTGCGGTCCAGATCCGGTGCTCCCGGGCGTAGGTGTGCAGTTCGCCGATCCACTCCTGGTCGAAGCGCTCCAGCGGGTGCCAGTGGCTCGTCACCAGAGCCGCCAGGAGGCCGAACAGCGCGGCACAGCCCACCGCGAGCGCGGTGTCCCGAAGGAGACTGCGCTTACGCGCAGTGACGGAGTTCGTGCTGTTGGTCAGGTGCATGGCTGACACCTTCCCAGTGTCCCGCGCCGATCAGGACCTCGGGTGATAGCGATTTGGCATCGTTTGTGCGGAGGTCCTGCGTGCGCCGGGGCGTGGGCGCGGGCGGAAACCGGGGGTGCGTGGGAACGCGTGCGGCCGTGCGCGGGTTCAACCAAGAGGCGACGTGCGCGTGAGGGCCGGGTGAAGAAAACGCTCCGGGGGCGGTCGCGCGAGAGCACCGGACGTGCCCGGGTGGTCACCGAGCGTCCAAAGTCGGGTGAAAACCGGCAGGATACTGCATCGCGCGGAAGAATCGGAGTGACTTGGGAATGTTGTCCGGAATCTGTTCGTTGGATCGTTACGTGTGAGCCCCACTCGGGCCCGCACTTCTTGCCCTCGGGGCAGGCAGGCAGACCTCGGCAACACCAGCAAAGGGAGCAAGCATGGCCACCCGTGCCGTCGTTCGCGACAGGGCCGACCGGACTCGCGCGGCCCGCCCGACCAACCTCGAGGCCGACCGTGACCTGGTCGGCATGTACCTCGACGAGATCGCCAGGACGCCCCTGCTCGATGCCGCCGAGGAGGTCGAGCTCTCGCTGCGGATCGAGGCCGGGGTGTACGCCCAGCACCTGCTGGACGAGGACGAACTCCCCGCCGGCGCCACGCGTGAGGAGTTGGAGGCGATAGCCGCCGACGCCGAGCGTGCCAAGGACGTCTTCATCCGCTCCAACCTCCGGCTCGTGGTCGCGGTCGCCCGCCGGTACCCGCGCAGCGGCCTCCCGCTGCTGGACCTGATCCAGGAGGGCAACGCGGGCCTGGTGCGCGCCGTCGAGAAGTTCGACTACGCCAAGGGCTTCAAGTTCTCCACCTACGCGACGTGGTGGATCCGGCAGGCGATCACCCGCTCCATCGCCGACCAGTCCCGGACGATCCGGCTGCCCGTGCACCTGGTGGAGGAGCTGGGGCGGATCCGGCGCGTGCAGCGCGAGAAGTCCAAGGAGCTGGGCCGCGAGGCCGAGCCTGCCGAGATCGCGGCCGAGTTGGACACCACCGAAGCCCGGATCAAGGACGTGCTGGACTGGGCGCGGGACCCGGTCAGCCTCAACATGTCGGTGGACGACGAGGGCGAGACCCAGTTCGGCGACCTGGTGGAGGACACCGGGGCGACGTCCCCCGAGGACGCCGTGATGGTCATGCTCCGCCGTGAGGAACTGGACGACCTGATCGGGCGGTTGGACGACCGCACGGCCTCGATCATCCGCTCCCGGTACGGGATGGAGGACGGCCGCGAGCGCACCCTCACCGAGGTGGGCAAGCAGCACGGCCTCACCCGCGAGCGGATCCGCCAGATCGAGAAGCACGCGCTGGCCGAACTGAAGAAGATCGCCGACCATGCGGGATTCGAAGCCGCCTGACCGGCAGGCCGGTCGAGCCCACCCGGGCCCTGGTGCGGAGCGCTCCGCACCAGGGCCCGAGGCGTGCCGGCGGGCTCTTAGGCTGGAGTGAGCAGGACGGGACAGGACGGGACATGACGCACGACGGAGTGGACAGGGTGAGCGAGCAGGAGCAGGAGCAGGGGCGGCAGCAGCAGGGACAGGGACAGGACCAGGAGCACGGCCAGACGCCCGCGGCCAAGGCCAGGCTGGTCTTCCGGGACCCGCTGGACCAGCAGTCCCGGGACGACACCGACGCCGGCTGGAACGAGCGCTCCGGGTCGGGGGAGAGCGGCGGGCGGGGGCTGGACTGGTACCTGAGCCAGCGCCCGCCGCACCACGGGGGTTGAGGGACGGACGAGGACGGTCGGCGCCTCAGCGCAGCGGCGAGACCAGCGCGTCGCGGATCTCGGTCAGCAGTTGGACCTCCTTGGCTTCCGCCTCCGCCGCCACCTCGGCGGGGGTCTTGCGGCGCGCCGCCAGCCGGTTCATGGGCACGATCAGGGCGAAGTAGACGACGGCCGCGGTGATCAGGAACTGCAGGACGGCGCTGAGCACCGATCCCCACAGGATGAGGATTCCGGACGTGACCTCACCGGTCGGGCCGACCTCGCAGGGCCCCTTGAGGCAGGAACTGTAGGACCCCAGGTCCTTCGTTCCGAAGACGCCGACAATCGGATTGATCACGCCTTTGACGAAGGCGTTGACGATGCTGGTGAATGCCGCGCCGATGACCACGGCGACGGCGAGTTCGACGACATTTCCGCGCAGCAGGAATTCCTTGAAGCCCTTCATGCCGCCTCGAACGACGAAGTCGTCACCGGGTTACGGGTGATCTTCCGCAGTTCCGGACTGACAACCCGTCCGGCTCAGCGCACCCCCGCCCGGAGGCGGCTGCCAGGCCCGCGCGGGCCCGAGCGCGAGCGCCGCGGCCACCGCGAGAAGCACCAGCGCGGGCACCCCGGCCCGCCGCCGCACCGCGCTGCGCCAGCGGTGCCACCCGCCGCACCCGCGCCGGATCGGCGGGAAGCTGGGCACCTCCTGCCGGGGCGGCACGGTGGGCGCGGGCGGGGGGACGGAGTAGCTCGCGGTCGTCATCGACGCACCTCCGGAAGGTCGGGCGGTCGGCCCCGGTGGACCGGCTGACGACCCCCACGGTGCACACCCCGGGCGAGGCCGGAAAGCCCCTTCTCCCAGCCTGTGGACAAACCCGCCCCTGTGGACGACTTCGTACACTCACACAGGTGATTCCGGCCCGTCGGGCTGACGGGATCCGTGTCCCGAAGCCGCCGCCGCACCCCGCGGATCCCGCGAGGGAACGCGGAAAGACCCGCCGCCCCGCGTGAGAACGGGGTCGACGGGCCTTTCCGAGGACTACGGGGCGGCCGGCCTCAGCTCGCGGCCGGAGCCGGGCTGGACGGCGCCGAGGAACCGCTGCCCGAGGTGGACGGAGCGGACGACGCGGTGGTCGACGTCGACGAGGTCGACGACGAGCCCGAGCTCACCGAGCTGCTGGAGGAGGAGCGGCTGTCGGTCCGGTAGAAGCCGGAACCCTTGAACACGACACCCACTGCGGAGAAGACCTTGCGAAGCCGTCCCTGGCAGTCGGGGCACGTGGTCAGCGCCTCGTCGGTGAACTTCTGCACCGCCTCCAGGCCGTTGCCGCACTCGGTGCACTGGTACTGGTACGTGGGCACTTGTCTTCCTCCTGGCACTCTCGCCTGATGAGTGCTAACGATGGTCAATGATGCGGCATTCCGCTGGATCAGTCCAGCGACTCCGGTGTGAGATCGGCCCCGCTCCCGCCCCGGCGTCCGGCCGCGGACCACCGCCCGCTCAGCCCTTGGCCGCGCCCACCAGCTGCGCGGCGCCGGCGCGCTCCCCGGACCCGACGGCCGACCCGGCAGCCGGCCCGGACACCGGATCCGCGGCCGACCCGGCCATCGAAACCCCGGCCGAAACCCCGGCCGGACCCGCGGCCGAACCCGCCGCGGAGCCGGACCCGGAACCCGCGCCCGCCCCCGGCGCCACCAGCAGGTGCCGCAGCGAGAACAGCGCGAGCAGCCCCAGGCCGGCGCCGATCACCGGCACCAGGAACCCGGCCGACGGCCCGTGCCCGTCGATCAGCTTCCCCGCCACCATCGAGCCGACCGCCAGGCCCAGCCCGATGGCGCCGGTCAGCCAGGTGAAGGCCTCCGTCTTGGCGCCGTCCGCGACCAGTGTCTCGACCAGGGTGTAGCCGCTGATCAGGGTCGGCGCGATGGCCAGGCCGCAGACCAGCCCGGCGACGGTGAGCGCGACCAGGTTGGGCATCGCCCACAGCGTGGAGCAGCCCAGCACCAGCAGGGCGAAGCTGGCCAGCATCCGCTGCTGGACGGGCCGCCGCCAGGCGATCACGCCGTACAGCACGCCGGCCAGCATCGAGCCGCCCGCGAAGATCCCGTACACGGTGCCGCCCGCGTCGTGCTGTCCGACCGAGTCGGCGAAGGCGTTCACCGAGACCTGCATGCCGCCGAACACCGCGCCGACCCCGAGGATGGACCCGGCGAGCAGCCGGACGCCGGGGGAGGAGATCGCGGAGACGCGCTGGACGCCGGGCTGCGGCACGATCCGGGCGGGGGCGGTGCGCCGCTGGGCGGCGAAGGCCAGTCCGCCGACGACGGTCAGCGCGCCCTCGGCGATCAGGGCGGTCGCCGGGTTGGCGAGCGCGGCGATGCCGGAGGCCAGGATCGGGCCGATCACGAAGGTGAACTCGTCCGTGACGGACTCGAAGGCGAAGGCGGTGCTCACCCGGGCCGCCGAGGCGTCGGACGGGCCGTCGGCGGTGAACCGGGCGATCCAGCGGGCCCGGACCATCGCGCCGATCTGCGGCACGCTCGCACCGGCCGGCACGGCGGCCAGGAACAGACTCCAGGCCGGCGCGTGGCCGAGCGCCAGCGCGATCAGCGCGGCGACCGAGGCGCCGTGCACCAGGACGGTCGGGACGAGCACCGCGGCCTGCCCGTACCGGTCGGCCAGCCGCCCGGTCTGCGGCCCGATCAGGGCCTGGGCGACGGCGGCGACGGCGGTGACGGTACCGGCGGTGCCGTACGAGCCGTGGGTCTGGGTGACGAGCAGCAGGATGCCCATGCTGAGCATCGCGTACGGCAGTCGTGCGACGAGGGCGGGCGCCAGGAAGGTCCAGGCCCCGGGGGTGCGCAGCAGCTCCCCGTACCCGACGCGGGTGGGGGCCTGGGCTGCGGTGGTGTCCGCGGTGCTGTCCGCGGAGGTGTCGACCGTTCGGCGGGCCGTCACGGTCGGTCCTTCCTGCTGCCTGGTAGCGCGGCAGGGCATGGGGTGGCCCCGACGGCGCCGAGAGTCGTCCTCTCGCGCGTCGACCGGGGTAGATACCGGGTCGGGCCCGGTGTGGTTGCCGGGGGCCGGACCGCGGCCGCCGAGCGGTCGCGCCAACTCTGCGTCAGGCAGATGCTGGGGGTGGTCTAGCGGTGGTTATACGGCGTGGTCGAACCAGCATACAGTTACGCGCGTAGATTCCGCCAGTCCACCCCCTTTCCGCAGGCCCCGGCCTCAGCGCCCGTTGAGCCACCCGGCGAGCTTGCCGCCCCGGTCCACGGCCCGCAGCCGCCGCTCCGCCGCCTCGCTGACCTCGTCCGTGGTGACCACCAGCAGCTCGTCCCCGCCGCGCAGCACCGTCGTCTTGTCCGGCACGAAGGAGTTGCCCTCGCGCACGACCAGGGTGACCGCCGCCCCCTTGGGCAGCCGCAGCTCGCCGATCTCCACGCCGGACATCCGGGAGGCGGGGGAGAGCGCGACCGACAGCAGGTGGCCGTGCAGCTTCTCCAGCGGGGCGGACTCGATGCCGAGGTCTTGGCCCATCGCGCCCTCGCCGATCCGCAGCCGCTTGGCCACCCACGGCAGGGTGGGCCCCTGGAGCAGGGTGAAGACGACCACCAGGATGAAGACGATGTTGAACACGTCCTCGGCCTTGTGCGCGCCGGTCACCACCGGGATGGTGGCGAGCACGATGGGCACCGCCCCGCGCAGCCCGGCCCAGCTGAGCAGTGCCTGCTCGGCGGCCGGCACCTTGAACGGGGTCAGCGAGACCACCACCGACAGCGGCCGGGCCAGGAAGACCAGCACCGCGCCTATCACCAGGGCGGGCACCACCGAGGAGCCCATGGTGGCCGGCGTGCAGAGCAGCCCGAGCAGGACGAACATGCCGATCTGCCCGATCCAGGCCAGCCCGTCGGCGAAGCCGCGGACGGCGGGTCCGTGCGGCAGCTTGGAGTTCCCGAGGATCACCGCGCAGGTGTAGACGGCGAGGAAGCCGGAGCCGTGCAGCAGCGCGCCGCCGGCGTAGGCGAGCACGGTGAGCGCCATCACGGCGATCGGGTAGAGGCCCGAGGAGGGCAGCGCGACGTGCTTGATCCCGTACGCGCCGAGCTTGCCGACGGCGAAGCCGATCGCCGCGCCGATGGCCAGCTCGGCGAGGATCGTGCCGACCAGCACGTACCAGGGGTCCAGTTCCCCGGTGGTGGCGAAGGCGACGACCAGGATGACCACGGGGGCGTCGTTGAAACCGGACTCGGCCTCCAGCAGGCCGGTGAGCCGGTGCGGCAGCGGGACCATCCGCAGCACCGAGAAGACGGCCGCCGCGTCGGTCGAGGAGACGATGGCGCCGAGCAGCAGCGAGGTCCGCCAGTCCAGGCCGACCAGCCAGTGCGCGCCGGCCGCGGTGGCGAACACGCTGACCGCGACGCCGACGGTGGCGAGCACGGTGGCGGCCGGCATCACCGGCTTGATCTCGCGCCAGCTGGTCTTGAGGCCGCCCTCGGCCAGGATCACCACGAGCGCCGCGTAGCCGATCACCTGGGTGAGTTCGGCGTTGTTGAAGGTGAAGCCGATCCCGTTCTGGCCCAGCGCCACGCCGATCCCCAGGTAGATCAGCAGGCTGGGCAGCCCTGACCGGGTGGAGATCCGCACGGCGACCACCGCGAAGAGGAGGATCACGGAGGCTTCGAGGAGGAGCTGGTTCAGATGGGAGACGTTCACGCAGGGGCACCTCGGGCAGGCAGGGGCGGACGGGGTGTCTGGTGGTGCTGTGAGGTCGACCCGCGTTAAGAGGGCGTCAATGCTCCCCTTGCGGATCGTTACTCAGTCTAACATTTTGCCATATCTTTAGCTTGGTCCCCCGTTCACGGTGCCCGGCCGTCTCGGCCTAATGTGGTGCCCTGTCACGGCCGCAGGCCCTGAACACGCCCGCCCGCCCCGAAGTCAGGACCGCAAGGACCCAGATGCCCCGCTCGAAGAAGTTCCGGCGCGCCCGTCTGTTCGTGATCGTGCTGGTCGTGCTGCTGGTGGCCGGCGTCGGCTACGGCGGCTACCGCGGGGTCACCGCGGTCCGTGCCTCGTTCCCGGAGGTGGACGGCAGCGTCAAGGTCGCGGGCCTGAGCGCGCCGGTCGACGTCAAGCGGGACGCCAACGGCATCCCGCAGCTGTACGCCGACACCCCCGAGGACCTGTTCCGCGCCCAGGGCTACGTCCAGGCGCAGGACCGTTTCTGGGAGATGGACGTCCGACGGCACATCACCGCCGGCCGGCTCTCCGAGATGTTCGGCGACGGCCAGGTCGACACGGACGCCTTCATCCGCACCATGGGCTGGCGGCAGGTGGCGCAGAAGGAGTACGACACCAAGCTGACGCCGGAGACCAAGAAGTACCTGCAGGCCTACGCGGACGGCGTGAACGCCTGGCTCTCCGAGCACCCCGGCGGCGAGAAGGCCTCGCTGGAGTACGCCCTGCTCGGTGCCGTCAACAGCGGCTACACGCCCGAGCAGTGGACCCCGGTCGACTCGGTGGCCTGGCTCAAGGCGATGGCCTGGAACCTCTCGGGGAACCTCCAGGAGGAGGTCGACCGCTCGCTGCTGGCCCAGGACTTCAGCACGGACAAGATCGCCGAGCTGTACCCGGACTACCCGTACGCCCGCAACGGCACCATCGTGAAGACCGGCACGGTCAACGGCGACACCTACCGCCCCGCCGACGGCTCCGCGCAGCCGGGCGCGGGCAACGGCACCGCCACCGCCCAGGGCGCGGCCACCACCAAGGCGCTGCTGCAGGGCCTCACCGACCGGATCGACGGGATGCCGCAGCTGCTCGGCCGCCCCGGCCAGGGCATCGGCTCCAACTCCTGGGTCGTCGCCGGCACCCACACCACCACCGGCAAGCCGCTGCTGGCCAACGACCCGCACCTCGGCCCCGGCCTTCCCTCGGTCTGGTACCAGATGGGCCTGCACTGCCGGACGGCCTCCCCGGCCTGCCAGTTCGACGTCTCCGGCTTCACCTTCGCGGGCATGCCCGGCGTGATCATCGGTCACAACAAGGACATCGCCTGGGGCTTCACCAACCTCGGCGCCGACGTCACCGACCTGTTCCTGGAGAAGGTCACCGGCCCGGACACCTACCAGGTCGACGGCAAGGACGTGAAGTTCGAACTCCGCAAGGAGACCATCAAGGTCGCCGGCGGGGAGGACCGCACCATCACCGTCCGCACCACCCAGACCGGCGCCCCGCTGATCTCCGACCAGCGCAGCGAGCAGCAGAACGTCGGCAAGTACGCCCCCAACGGCACCTCCGCCCCCGACCGCGGCACCAGCGGCTACGGCGTCGCCCTGCAGTGGACGGCGCTCAGCCCCGGCAAGACCATGGACGCCGTCTTCGAGCTGGACAAGGCCAAGAACTGGGACGAGTTCCGCGCCGCCGCCAAGGACTTCACCGTCCCCGCGCAGAACCTGATCTACGCCGACGCCAAGAACATCGGCTACCAGGCCCCGGGCACCATCCCGGTCCGCGGCAAGGGCGACGGCACCTACCCCGCGCTGGGCTGGGACTCCGCGTACCAGTGGAAGGACCCGATCCCCTTCAACGCGCTGCCGTGGAGCCTCAACCCCTCCTCCGGCTACATCGTCACCGCCAACCAGGCCGTGGTGGACCCGGGCTACAAGTACAGCCTCACCAAGGACTGGGAGTACGGCACCCGCGCCAAGGAGATCACCGACCAGATCGAGGGCCTGCTCAAGAACAACGGCAAGATCTCGCCGGACGACATGCAGACCCTCCAGCTGGACAACACCAACGTGATGGCCAAGACGCTGGTCCCGCTGCTGCTCAAGCAGCAGATCGACGACCCGTACGTGCGCGAGGCCCAGGACCTGCTGAAGGACTGGAACTACCACCAGGACGCCGACTCGGCCGCCGCCGCCTACTACAACGGCGTCTGGCGCCAGCTGCTCACCCTCGCCTTCGGCCAGAAGTTCCCGGCCGACCTCCGGGCCAAGGACAACTGCCTGCTGGTCCGCCAGCAGGACGACCCGACCAAGCCGGACAGCGCCACCAAGATCGTCACCGAGTGCGGCACCCGGGACCCGGGCAAGGCCCAGCCGGACGGCGGCGACCGCTGGACCGAGGTGGTGCGCCAGCAGCTGGAGAAGCCCGACAGCTCGTGGTGGACGTACATCGACTCCCAGCACAACGTCCAGAAGGGCCTGGACAACCTGCTCAAGGAAGCGATGAAGAACGCGCGCCAGGAGCTGACCTCGCTGCTCAGCAAGGACGTCTCCAGCTGGAGCTGGGGCCGGCTGCACAAGCTGGAGCTCAAGGAGCAGACCCTCGGCACCGACGACTCCTCGATCGCCTCCGGCGTGCTCCACAAGCTGCTCAACCGCGGCCCCTACCGCCTCTCCGGCGGCTCGGCGGCGGTCGACGCGGCCGGCTGGAACGCGGCGGCCGGCTACCAGGTCGACTGGATCCCGTCGATGCGGATGGTGGTCGACCTCAACGACCTGGACTCCTCGCGCTGGATCAACGTCGGCGGCGCCTCCGGCCACGCCTTCCACGACAACTACAACGACCAGACCGACCTCTGGCTCAAGGGCAAGCTGCTCACCTGGGCCTTCGGCCCGGACGCGGTCGAGAAGGCCACCAAGCACAAGCTGGTGCTCACCACCGGCTGACGCCCGTACGGACACCCGGCGGCCCCGTTCCCTCCAGGGAGCGGGGCCGCCGCCGTTCACGCCTCCGGTCCCAGCCGCAGCACCCCCGAGGGCGTGACCGCCAGGTCCACCGGCCGGTCGTGCGGCTCGGCGGGCACCCGCTCCAGCAGCTCGTGCTCGTACAGCAGCACCGCCAGCACCGGCCGTACGCCCGCGCGCCCCAGCCGGGCCAGCACCCGGTCGTAGCTGCCGCCGCCGCGGCCCAGCCGGAGCCCGGCGCGGTCCACCGCCAGGCCGGGCAGCAGCACCACCGAGGCCGCCGTCACCGCCTCCGGGCCCAGCCGCGGGCCGACCGGCTCCAGCAGCCCCCGCCCGGCCGGCGCCAGCTCCCCGGGGCCCGCGTACTCGGCCCAGTCCAGGTCGTTGTCCGCCAGCAGCACCGGCAGCAGCACCCGCACCCCGCGCTCCCGCAGCGCGTCCAGCAGCGGCCGCGTCCCGGGCTCGGCGCCCACCGAGACGTACGCGGCGACCGTGGCACCCGGCCCGGCCAACTCGCCGGCATGCCCGGCCAGCGCGAGCGCCGCGTCCTCGCGCTCCCCGGCGGGCAGCTCGCGCCGCCGCGTCAACAGCCGTGTCCTCAGGTCGCTCTTCTCGTTGTGCACCGGATCCTCCACGTCTCCAGACCGTCGACGCGCAGAGCCTGCCACGCGAAAGGGCGCCCCGATTGTCCACCCCGCTGCTGGTCCAGGCCCTGGCCGCGCTGAGCGCCCCCGCGGTGGCCGGCGCCACCGTCCTCGGCCTGCGGGTCCGGCGCGAGCGGGCCGAGGCGGCCGCCGGCGCGCAGCGGCAGGGCGCCCGGATCGCCGAGCTGGAGGAGCGCTGCGCCGAGCTGGAGCGCACCGCCTCCTGCGACCCGCTCACCGGCGTGTGGAACTACCGCCACCTGCAGCTCACCCTGGACCGGGAGATCGAACGGGCCCGCCGGGCCGAGCACTCCGAGCAGGGCGAGGGGCCCCGCCCGCTCGCCGTGCTGATGCTGGCCATCGCCGGCTTCGACACCGTCGTCGCCGAACACGGCCGCGCCCGGGCGGGCGCGATACTGCGCGACCTCGCCCAGCGCCTCGCGATGGAGATCCGCCGGGCCGACACCCTCGGCCGCTACGGCGGCGAGGAGTTCCTGGTGGTACTGCCCGACACCGGCGCGGAGGGCGCCGCGCAGGTCGCCGAGCGGCTGGTCTGGTCGGTCCGCAGGCACCTGCTGCTCGACTGGTCCTCCGGGACGCGCGAGCCCCGCCCGGCGCACGGCAACGGCCTCACCGCCGCGGCCGGCGTCGCCGTCCTCCCGGAGGACGGCACCCACGCCGCCGTCCTGCTGCGGGCCGCGGACACGGCGCTCGCCGAGGCCCGGGCGGCCGGCGGCGACTGCTGGCGGATCTCGCCGCGCGCCGCCGGCCGCTCCGCCGCCGGCCCCGCCGACCAGCCCGCCGAGCGTCCCGGCGACCACCCCGCCGCCGCGCTTCCCGGGCCCGTCACTTCCGGTACGGATCACGGCCCGACTGCCGAACGTGACCGTTCGGAAAAGCCGGGTAGTCTGTCGCCCTGTGCCGGCGGGGACCCCCTCGCCCAGCCGGTCCCATCCCATACGCCAGCCTCTGTGGCCGTGCCCCGCGACGTGCTGTCCTAGCCGTCCGACCGCGCTCGGCCGGGCGAAAACGTGCCTGAGTAAGGTAAACGCATGACGACGACCAACTCCCGAGTTCCGGTAACCAAGGCCGTGGTACCCGCGGCCGGACTGGGCACCCGCTTCCTCCCGGCGACCAAGGCCACCCCGAAGGAGATGCTGCCCGTCGTCGACAAGCCGGCCATCCAGTACGTCGTCGAGGAGGCCTCCGCCGCGGGCCTGTCCGACATACTGATGGTCACCGGCCGTAACAAGCGCGCGCTGGAGGACCACTTCGACCGCGCCTACGAGCTGGAGGAGCTGCTGGCGCGCAAGGGCGACGAGCAGCGCCTGGCCCGGGTCCGGGAGTCCGTCGAGCTGGCCAACATGCACTACGTCCGCCAGGGCGACCCGAAGGGCCTCGGCCACGCCGTCTCGGTCGCCGAGCAGCACGTCGCCGGCCAGCCCTTCGCCGTCCTGCTCGGCGACGACCTGATCGACCCGCGCGACCCGCTGCTCTCCCGGATGATCGAGGTGCAGCAGGAGCTCGGCGGCTCGGTCGTCGCCCTCATGGAGGTCGACCCCTCCCAGATCCACCTCTACGGCTGCGCCGCCGTCAAGGCGAACGGCTTCGGCGAGGACGTCTTCCAGGTGACCGACCTGGTCGAGAAGCCCGAGCCCGGCGAGGCCCCCTCGAACTACGCGGTCATCGGCCGCTACGTCCTCGACCCGCTGGTCTTCGACGTGCTGCGCGAGACCCCGCCCGGCCGCGGCGGCGAGATCCAGCTCACCGACGCCCTGCGCGAGCTCACCACCCGCGAGCCGGCCGACGGCGGCCAGGTGCACGGCGTGCTCTTCAAGGGCCGCCGCTACGACACCGGCGACCGCGCCGACTACCTGCGCGCTATCGTCCGTCTGGCCGCCGAGCGCGATGACCTGGGCCCGGAGTTCCGCTCCTGGCTGCGGGAGTTCGTCGGCTCCGAGATGCAGGACTGACACGACAGAGAGCGAGCCGCCGATGACCGGGTCCACCGAGCACAGCACCACGCCCGCAGCCTGCTGCGACGACGGAGCGGACCCGGCACCGGCGGCCCCACGCCTCTGGACGGTGGACGAGCACCTCGCCGATGTGCTCGCCGCCGTCGGCCCGCTGCCCGCCATCGAGCTCGGACTGCTCGACGCCCAGGGCTGTCGGCTCGACGAGGACGTCACCGCCGACGGCGACCTGCCGCCCTTCGACAACAGCTCGATGGACGGCTACGCGGTCCGCACCGCCGACACCGAGGGCGCCACCGACGCCTACCCGTCGGTGCTCCCGGTGGTCGGCGACATCGCCGCCGGCGCCGGCGAACTGCCCAAGGTCGGCCCCGGCCAGGCCGCCCGGATCATGACCGGCGCCCCCCTCCCGCCCGGCGCGACCGCCGTCGCCCCGGTCGAGTGGACCGACGGCGGCACCGGCACCGGGGTGGCCGCCGCCGCGATGACCGCGCCCGTCCCGGACGAGGAGGTCCGCGTCCTGCGCCCGGTCGCCGACGGCGCGCACATCCGCCGCCGCGGCAGCGACGTCGCGGCCGGCGCCACGGTCCTGGAGGCCGGCACCCGGCTCGGCCCCACCCAGCTCGGCCTGCTCGCCGCGATCGGCCGGGCCACCGTGAAGGTCCGCCCGCGTCCGCGGGTCGTGGTGCTCTCCACCGGCAGCGAGCTGGTCCAGCCCGGTGAACCGGTCGGGCCCGGCCAGATCGCCGACTCCAACAGCTTCACCCTCACCGCCGCCGCCCAGGAGGCCGGCGCCATCGCCTTCCGGGTCGGCGCCGTCCCGGACGACGCCGACCGGCTGCGCGCCGTCCTGGAGGACCAGCTCGGCCGGGCCGACCTGATCGTCACCAGCGGCGGGGTCAGCGTCGGCGCGTACGACGTGGTCAAGGAGGTCTTCGAGAGCTACGGCGGGGTCGACTTCCGCAAGCTGCGGATGCAGCCCGGCAAGCCGCAGGGCTTCGGCCGGATCGGCGGCGCGGCCGGAGTGCCGCTGCTCGCCCTGCCCGGCAACCCGGTGAGCGCCTACATCTCCTTCGAGCTCTTCGTCCGCCCGGTCATCCGCACCATGCTCGGCGCCGCCGACGTGCACCGCCCGGTCGTCCGCGCGCTCTGCCCGGACGCCCTGCGCTCCCCGGCCGGCCGCCGGCAGTTCCTCCGCGGCCGCCACTCGGCGGCGGACGGCACGGTCCGGCCGGTCGGCGGCGCGGAGTCGCACCTGGTCGGCGCGCTGGCCCGGGCCGATTGCCTGATCGTCGTCCCGGAGGACGTCACCGAACTGCCCGCCGGCAGCGAGGTCGACGTGGTGTTGCTGGACTCCTGAGCCCGGCGCGCCGGGGGAGTTGTACGGTAGCGCGGTACTTCGACCTGCGCGCCCCTGGAGCCACCCGTGACGACACCTCCCCCCGGCGACCGCCTCACCCACGTCGACGACCAGGGCGCGGCCCGGATGGTCGACGTCTCCGAGAAGGCCACCACCGCGCGCACCGCCGTCGCGGCCGGGCGGGTGAGGGTCTCCCCGAAGGTGGTCGAGCTGCTGCGCGGCGAGGGCGTGCCCAAGGGCGACGCCCTCGCGGTGGCCCGGATCGCCGGGATCATGGGCGCCAAGAAGACCCCCGACCTGGTCCCGCTCTGCCACCCGATCGCCGTCTCCGGCGTCAAGGTCGACCTCACCGTCGCGGACGACGCGGTGGAGATCACCGCCACCGTGAAGACCGCCGACCGCACCGGCGTCGAGATGGAGGCGCTGACCGCCGTCGCGGTGGCCGGGCTGACCGTGATCGACATGGTCAAGGCCGTGGACAAGGGCGCCGCCATCGAGTCCGTCCGGGTGCTCAGCAAGACCGGCGGCAAGAGCGGCGACTGGTTCGCGCCGGAGGCCGGCGCATGAGCGAGCGCAACGAGTTCACCGTCGAGGTGGGCGCATGAGGGCGCTCGCCGTGACCGTCTCCAACCGGGCCTCGGCCGGGGTCTACGAGGACAAGGGCGGCCCGCTGCTGGTGGCCGGCCTGACCGCGATGGGCTTCACCGCCGACGGCCCCCGGGTCGTCCCGGACGGCGAGCCGGTGGAGGCCGCGCTGCGCGAGGCCGTCGCGGCCGGCTACGACGTCGTGCTGACCACCGGCGGCACCGGCATCTCGCCGATGGACCTCACCCCCGAGATGACCGCCCGGGTGATCGACCGGCAGATCCCCGGCATCGCCGAGGCCATCCGTGCGTACGGCCGGGAGAAGGTGCCCACCTCGGCGCTCTCCCGCGGGCTCGCCGGGCTCGCCGGACGTACCCTGATCGTCAACCTGCCGGGCTCGACCGGCGGCGTCAAGGACGGCCTGGCCGTCCTGGAGCCGCTGCTCGCCCATGCCGTCGACCAGCTCGGCGGCGGGGACCACCCCCGGCCCGACGCCCCGGCCCCCGGGGCTCCAGCATCCAGGAGACGGCACTGAACGCCGGCTGGCCGGTAGAACTCCACGAGGGGGAGGTCGTGCTGCGCCCGATCCGGGCCCGCGACCAGCGCGAGTGGCAGGAGGTGAGCCGCCGCAACCGGGACTGGCTGCGGCGGTGGGAGGCCACCGTGCCGCCCGGCCCGGCCGGCCAGGTCGCCGGGCCCCGGCCGACGTACCGGCAGATGGTCCGGTTCCTGCGGGGCGAGGCCTCGGCGGGCCGGATGCTCCCCTTCGTCGTGCTCTACAAGGGCCAGCTGGTGGGCCAGTTGACCGTCGGCGGGATCACCTGGGGCTCGATGTGCTCGGCGAACATCGGGTACTGGGTCGACGAGGCGGTGGCCGGCCGGGGCATCATCCCGACCGCCGTGGCGCTTTCGGTGAACTACTGCTTCCGCACCCTCGGACTGCACCGGATCGAGGTCTGCATCCGCCCGGAGAACACCCCGAGCCGCCGCGTGGTGGAAAAGCTCGGCTTCCGCTCGGAGGGAATCCGCCCGCGCTATCTCCACATCGACGGAGACTGGCGCGACCACCTGGTCTACGCGCTGACCGACGAGGAGGTTCCGGAGGGGATGCTGGAGCGTTGGCGGGCGCTCAGTTCCGGTCGCGAAGCCAGTAATTGAATATATGTTCGAAAGAAATATCGATATGGCATCGGCCCGATGGCGGACCGTCACAAACACCGGCAAAATAGTCAGAGAATCAGCTTGATCACACGACACGCCGCGCCAAATTGCTGCCAGGCCTTCCCCGGCGCCCGTACGGTGTGAATCGTGAGCAGTAGCGGCCTTATCTACGCCGTCATCGTAGGGGCCTGGGCCGCCTATCTGGTGCCGATGTGGCTCCGCAGGCAGGACGAACTCAACGAGGCGCGCCCGACGGAACGCTTCAGCACCGCCATCCGCCTGCTGGCCGGGCGTTCGGCGCTGGAGCGGCGGGCAGCCCGGGCCCTGGGCGACGAACCGCGTGACGACGAGCACAGCAACGACGGCCCTCCCGGGCGGGACGGGGCCGCCTCCGGCGACCCCGCGGAGCGGGAGCCCGAACCCCCGGCGGAGCGCCCGGTCGAACGGCCCGCCCCGGTGTCGCCGGGCGGAGCCGAGCGCCGGGCGCGGCTGCTGGCCCGCCGGCGCCGGATGGTCACCGCCCTCTTCCTCTCCTTCGCGCTCGGCGCGGTGGTCGCGGCGGTGGCCGGACTGGCCTTCCTCTGGGTCCCGGCCGTCCCGGCGGTCCTCCTCACCCTGTACATCGGCCACCTGCGCAAGCTGGAGCGCCAGCGGTACGAGGTGAAGCTCGACCGCGTCCGGGCCGCCCAGGCGGCCGAACGGCTGCGCAAGCGCGAGCAGCAGCGGGCCGAGGCCCCGGTGGCCGACGCCGCCCCGGCCGAGGCGCCCGGCGCGGCGGAGCAGGCCCCGGCCGCGCCCGCCGACGGGCGGGCCGAGCGCCGCCCGCACCTGCGGCTGGCGGCCGACCCCGAGGAGGCCACCGTCGCGGTCGCCTCCGCCTCCGCGGTGGCCGAGGCGACCGAGCACGAGGAGTGGGTCGACGGCATGCGCGAGCGCGGCGCGGCAGGTCCGGACTCCTGGGAGCCGGTGCCCGTCCCGCTGCCGACCTACGTGACCGCGCCGGTCGCGCCCCGGGTCTCCCGCGGCCTCGACCTGTCGGCCCCCGGCACCTGGACCGCGGGCCGCCCCGCGGAGTCCCGCAGCACCCCCCTGTTCGACCAGTACGCCGAGCCGCAGGCCCCCGAGGTCCGCCCCCGCGCGGCCAACGAATGACCCGGGCCACCCCCCGGCCGGCACCGCGCCCCGGGGGGTGGTCACGGACCCCCTCCGAAAGGTGCTAGAGTTTCTTCTCGTTGGGGCTGTGGCGCAGTCCGGTAGCGCACCTCGTTCGCATCGAGGGGGTCAGGGGTTCGAATCCCCTCAGCTCCACCCAACGGATCGGCTCCGGCCGGTCCACCGAATCCCGCCGGGAGGCAACTCCCGGCGGGATTTCGCGTTTTGTGACACCGGGTCGGCTCCGGGCCCGCCCCGGAGGGTGCTGTGGGCGGGATCACAACACCGGACGCGCGAGGTTTCTGACGCCGTTTGGGCTTCAGGGGTCTCGGTTATGGTGGGTGGGCCCAGACGCTGACGAGGGAACGATCTGGTCTATCTCAACGGGGTGCCATCGCGGTGCGCGAGTTCGGTCTGACACGGTGGGCGCGGCAGGCGGGCCCGGAAGAGCCGGGCGGCACCCCGACAACCGGAAGATCGAATTCCTGGACCCTCGCGGCGGCCTGCGTCGCGGCCGTGTCACTGGCGGTGTTCGCCTTCTTCCGGCACACCCACGCCGCCACCATGGTCGACATGCTGGTCTACCGGGCCGAGGGCCAGGCCGTCGTCCGCGGCGAGGACCTGTACGCGATGCGGCTGCCCGGCTGGGACCTGCCGGCCACCTACCCGCCGTTCGCCGCGATGCTCTTCGTGCCGAGCACCTGGTTCGACGTGAGCACCCTGCGCGTCCTGGTGATGCTCCTCAACTACGGGCTGCTCGCCCTGGCCGTGCACCTCTCGCTGAAGCTGGCCGGCTGGTCGAAGCAGCACCGGCCGGCCGTGGTGATCCTGGCGACCGGCCTGGGCATCTGGCTGGAGCCGGTCTTCACCACCTTCCAGTACGGCCAGGTCAACCTCGGCATCCTCTGCCTGGTCCTGTGGGACCTGACCCGCCCGGACCGCCACCGGTTCAAGGGCGTGGGCATCGGCCTGGCCACCGCCATCAAGATCACCCCGGGCCTGTTCGCGGTCTACCTGTTCCTGACCGGACGGGTCCGCGCCGCGCTGGTCTCGGCCGGCACCTTCCTGGCGGCGGGCCTGATCGGCTGGGCCCTGCTGCCGGACGCCTCGTACGGCTTCTGGACGACCTACCTGTGGGACCCGAGCCGGGTCGGCGTGACCGTCCTGGTGGACAACCAGTCGCTGCGCGGCGCCGTCTGCCGGCTGCTCGACGTCAACGACCCGGGCCCGGTCGGGCTGGTCGCGTCCGCGCTGGTGGGCGCCTTCGGGCTCGGCGTGGCGGTGCTGGCCGGTCGCTCCGCGCGGGTGCTGCGCCGGGCCGACGCGTGGGGCGGGGTCTGCGCCGCGTTCACCGCGCTGCTGGTCTCGCCGATCAGCTGGACCCACCACTGGGTGTGGTGCGTCCCGCTCATCGCCCTGCTGGTGGTCGAGGCCCGCACCAGGGCGCGACAGGTGCTCCTGGGCGTGACCCTGCTGGTCTTCCTCTCCCACGTCATGTGGACGGTGCCGCACCGGTGGGGGCGCGGGGTGGCCTGGTACTGGCAGCTGCCCGGGGCGATCTACCCGCCGATCGGGATCGCCGTCCTGGTCGTGCTGGGGGTGCGGCTGTACCGCGCCCGGCGGCAGGCCGTGGACGGGACCGGCGGCGGGGCCTGGGCGCTCCTGGCCGCCAAGCTCGACCGCGACCCCGCGCTGACCCACCGGACCTGACGGCCGGACCCGAGCCACCCGACCGACCCGACGGACCCAGACCGGACGGATCAGACTGACGTGACCACCCAGACCGCCCCCTCGCCGCCGCCCGCCGCCGCACCCGCCGTCCGCAGCGCCGCCGCGGCCCTGCTGGTCGGCCCGGCCCGGCGCACCGCGCTGCTCACCGCGCTCTGCTTCGCGGTGATGTGCGCCATCGGCCTGCAGGGCTGGACGTCGGTGTCGCTCGGCGGCTTCGACCTCGGCATCTTCGACCAGGGCGTGCGCGGCTACGCCCACTTCGGGCTGCCCGTCTCCTCGCTGAAGAGCTACCACCACGAGTTCCCGCCCGGCTTCTCGCTGCTGGGCGACCACTTCTCGCCGGTCCTGGCGCTGCTCGCGCCGCTCTACTGGATCTGGGACGACCCGCGCTCGCTGATCATCGGACAGTCGCTGCTGTTCGCGGCCGGGGTGCCGCTGGTCCGGCGGATCGCCGCGCACGCCTTCGCCGCCGCCCGGCCGCGCACCGCCCGCCGGGCCGCCGACCTGGCCGGGCTGGTGTACGCGCTCGGCTGGCCGCTGCTGGTCGCCGCCCGGGTCGGGTTCCACGAGGTCGCGTTCGCGGTGCCGCTGACCCTGCTGATGCTGGAGCGCGGCCTGGCCCGCCGGTACGGAACGGTGGTGCTCGCCGCCGTCCTGCTGTGCTGCACCAAGGAGGACCTCGGCCTGATGGTCGGGGCGTACGGGCTGGTGCTGCTGCTGCGCACCCGTCGCACCGGGGACCGCGCCGGGCGGTTCACCGGCCTCGGGCTGCTGCTGGGCGGGCCGGTGGCCTCGGCGGTGGCCATCACCTGGCTGATCCCCGCGATGGGCGGGGAGCCGGGCTACTACTGGAACTACGCGGCGCTCGGCACGGACGGCGGGGACGCCCTGCGCCACCTGCTGCACGACCCGTCCCTGCTGCTGCGGACGGCGTTCGACCAGCCGCTCAAGCCGCTGCTGCTGCTCTGGCTGTTCGGCACGGCGCTGCTGCTGCCGCTGCGCTCGGCCACCGTGCTGTGCGCCGCGCCGCTGCTGGCCGAGCGGATCCTGTCCAGCAACCCCAACCACTGGTCGATCGCCCGGCACTACGACTCGCTGCTCTGGCCGGTCCTGCTGACCGCCGCGATCGAGGTGCTGGGGCGGATGAGCGCGGCCGAGCGGCCGGCGGCGACCCGCCGGCGGGCGCGCCAGCTGGGCCTCGGCGCGGCCGGCGTCGCGCTGGTGGCCGCCGTACCGATCGGACTGCTGCAGCTCGCGGTGCCGTCCTCCTGGGAGGCCAAGCCGAGCGAGGCCGCGCTGGTGCGGGCGGCCTCGCTGATCCCGGACGGGGCCTCGGTGGAGGCGGACAACCAGATCGCGCCGCGGCTGACCGCCCGGACGGACGTGGTGCTGGTGGACGGCACGCCGCGCGGGCGCGAGTACGTGCTCACCCGGTCGAACAAGCGGTCCTTCCCGTTCGCCGCGGACACCGAGCAGGCCGCGCGGATCGACCTGCTGCTGGCGCACGGGTACCGGCAGCTGTGGGCGGAGGACGGCGTGGTGCTGCTGCACCGGGAGGGCACCGAGCCGGTCCCCGGCGAGCACGTGCCGGGGCCGGACAGCAAGCCCGTCCAGGACGTGGTGCCGTCCGACGTGGGGCACAACCTCTTCCGCGGCTGACGCCCGCGGCGGGGCCGGACACGGCCGAGGGCCGGCCGGAGATCATCTCCGGCCGGCCCTCGGCCTGTGCGGGGGCGGTCGGCGCCGGTCAGGGGCGGTCGGCGTAGGAGCCGCTCTGGTGGCTGCCCTGCGGCGGGACGGCGCCGTAGCGGCCGGGCCGCCGGCCGTGCGGGTGCCGGGTCAGGTTGTAGCCGACGACACCCGCCAGGGCGGCCAGGAAGCCGCCGCCGATCGTCCAGTACCAGCGGCTGTTCCAGCCGGAGAACCAGCCGGTGTACCAGTGCTTCTCCTCCGCCACCGGGGCGGCCGCCTTGGCGGTGCTCGCGCCGCCGCCGGCCGGCGGGACCAACGGGGCCTTCAGCTCGCCGCCCTCCGGCTGGGCGTTGTCGGAGTCGCCCTTGGCGGCCACGTGCAGCTGGACGGAGGCGGCGAGGCCGAGGTCCGGCTGCGGCACGTCGGTGACCGACAGCCGCACGTAGTAGGTGCCGGGCAGCGGGTCGCCGGACCACGGCTCGGCCCAGGTGCGGACCTCGCGCAGGGTGCAGTCGAGCGTCAGGGAGCCGACGTTCTGGTCACCGGTGGCGTTCTGGGTGCCGGCCGTGCAGGACTGGCGGCGGCGCAGGCCGTCGAAGACCTCGACGGACCAGGTCTGCGGGCCGTGCCGGTCGGTCGCGGGGGCCAGGTTCACGCTCAGCTTGACCGTCGGGGTCTGGCCCTCGGAGGCGCCGAACGCCCAGTACAGGTAGTCGCCGGTGGAGGCGGCGACCTTGGCGTCCTGGCCGGGGGAGAGGTTGACCGCGGTCAGGAAGGAGGTGCCGGCCTTGGTGGCCGGGGCCGGAGCGCCGCTCGCGGTGGCGGAGGGGGACGGCGCGGCCGAGGCGGCCGGGGCCCCCAGGGCGAGGGCGGGCAGCAGGGCGAGGGCGGCGAGGGCGCCGCGGATCGTCGTACGCATGGTCAGTTCTCCCGCCAGACGGAGATCCGCCAACGCGCGATCCAGCCGAACAGCAGGCCGAAGACCAGGCCCGCCAGGGTGAGGGTGAGCAGCAGGATCCAGCCGCGGCCGAGGCCCATCGCCGCGCCCTCGGGGGCGGGCGAGGAGGAGGCCAGGTCCACGGTCAGCTCCAGCGGCAGGCCGGGGTCGGCCTGGACGCCGGCCTGCGGGGCCAGCGAGTTGCTGACGATCAGGCAGACGGTGGTCTCCGGCTTCTCCTTGGAGTCCTTGGAGGAGGTCGGGCTCGCCGTGACGTAGCCCTTGGAGTCGTCGGTGGACCAGCGCAGGCCGGTGGAGATCACGTCGGTGCGGCCGCCCCCGGCGTCGGTGCCGCGGACCAGCTCCTGGCCGGTGGCACTGGTGGCCTGCAGCAGCACGCCGTAGTCCCGGGCCACCGGGCGGTCGAGGCCGACGCTGACCGAGGCGCGCAGCTCCTGGCCGGCCTTGACCGGGACCTTGTAGACGCGGTGCTCGGAGAACTTCTCGCGGTCGGTGTAGACGCCCGGGGCGAGCACCGGGGCGTTCTCGCACTTGTCGGTGCCGGCGGTCTTGACCGGGGTGACCGTGTAGGTGTCGTTGGAGCGGTCGACCAGCTGCTTCACCTTGTCGGTGAGCTGCTCCTGGGTGCGGACGTCGGTGTAGGTGCCGCCGGTCGCGTTGGCGATGCAGAGCAGCTGCTGGCGGGTCTTGTCGTCGTGCGCCAGGCCGAGGGTGTCGACCACCAGGTGGATGCCCTGGGCGGCGAGCTCGCGGGCCACGTCGCAGGGGTCCGGCGGGGCGCAGGAGTCCTCGCCGTCGGTGATCAGCACCACGCGGCGGGTGGTCTCGCCCTTGCCGAGGTCCTGGGCGGCGCCGCGCAGGGCCAGGCCGATCGGGGTCCACCCGGTGGGCCGCAGGGTGGCGACGGCGGTCTTGGCCTCGACCTTGTTGGTCTTGCCGACCGGGAAGAGCTGCCTGGTGTCCTGGCAGCCCTGGGCCTTGTCGTCGCCGGGGTAGGTCGCGCCCAGGGTGCGGATGCCGAACTCGGTCTCCGCGGGCAGCGCGTCGATCACCTCGTTCAGCGACTGCTGCGCCACCGAGATGCGGCTCTTGCCCTGGATGTCGGTGGCCCGCATGGAGCCGCTGACGTCCAGGACGAGGTCGACCCGGGGGGCCTCCTTGGACGCCGGAGCGGCACCGGCTGATGGTTCGTCGGCGTGGGCTGGCAGGCCGAGGAGCAGCGAGGCGCCCGTTATCGCCACTGCGGCCAGCAGGCTGCCGAGCCTGGTCTGTGGTCGTCGTCCGGTAGTCACCCGGCCGATCCTAGGGATCATCAGTTCGCCATGGCGAAACGAGCCCGGATCGTACGCCGACCATCCCCGGCGTGAACTCCGGCGCGCGGGTGGGCAATCCGCGCTCACGCCGGTCTTACGCGCGGTGGATAGCCTTCGTGCCCGACGGAGGAACGGGGGCGCGGTGGAGCTGGCGGCGGTCGGGAAGCGGTACGGGTGTGGCGGGCGGTGGATCCTGCGCGGGGTCGATCTGGCCGCCGGTCCGGGGGAGTTGGTACGGATCACCGGCCCGAACGGGAGCGGCAAGTCGACGCTGCTGCGGCTGGCCGCCGGGATCGAGCGGCCGAGCACCGGCCGGGTGGTGCGGCCCGGCCCGGCGGCGTACGTGCCCGAACGCTTCCCGCCGGCGCTGCCGTTCGACGCCGCCTCGTACCTGCTGCGGGTGGGCCGGGTGCACGGGCTGTCGGCGCAGCGGGCCCGGCGGCGGGCGGGCGAGTGGCTGGACCGCTTCGGCATCGCCGACCGGGCGGGCACCCCGCTGAGCCGGCTGTCCAAGGGCACCTGCCAGAAGGTCGCGGTCGCCCAGGCGCTGCTCGCCGAGGCCCGGGTGCTGGTGCTGGACGAGGCCTGGACCGGGCTCGACCCGGAGGCCCGGGCGGTGCTGGACGAGGCGGCCGCGGAACGGGCGGCGGCGGGCGGGACGGTGCTGTTCGTCGACCACGACCCGGCCCGGCTGGCCGGGCTGACCAGCGCCGCGTACCTGGTCGGCGCGGACGGCGGGATCCGGGCCGTCGAGCACGCGGCGGCGGCGCCGGCCGAGGACGGCCCGGTGATGGAGATCGAGGTGGACGTCCCGGACGGCGCCCCGCTGCCGGACCCGCTGCCCGGCACGCCGGAGCGCACCGCCCTGGCCGGGACGGCGGTCCGGCTGGCCGTGCCGGCCGCGCACTCGGACGCGCTGCTGCGCCGGCTGCTGCTCGGCCGTCCGGCCGTCCGGGTGCTGGCGGTGCGCCGGCGCGGGGCTGCGGAGGGGGACCGGTGACCGGGCGGATCGGCCCGCTGGCGCGGTACCACGTGGAGCTGCTGCTGCGGTCGCACGCCTGGCTGCCGCCGTTCCTGGCGTACGTGCTGCTGCTGGTGGTCGGGGTGACGGCGGGCGACCCGCTGCTGGGCAGCCTCGGACTCGGCGCGGGGGCGCTGCTGCCGGTGAGCGCCTGGTACGTGCGCGGCGCGCTGGCCGCGGAGCCGCCGGCCGCGCGGGCCTGCCTGGTCGCGGCGGCGGGCCCGGCCCGGGTGCACCTGGGCGCGCTGTCGGCGGCGCTGGCGTTCTCGCTGGTGCTGGCGGTGGGTCAGGTGGCGGCGCTGTGGTGGGCCGGCGGGACGGTCGCCGACCCGGGGGCGACCGGACGGCCGGCCGTCGGGACGGCGCTGCTGGCGGGGCTGCTGACCTCGGTGGTCTGCGCGCTGCTGGGGGTGCTGGCGGGGGCGCTGGCCGGCCGGCCGGTGCTGACCGGCGGGCCGTACGGCATCCCGGTCGCGTTGACGCTGGTCGTGCTGCTGCTGGTGGTGCCGGGCTCGCCGGCCAACGCGGCGGTGAGCGGCCTGGTGGAGGCGGCCCGGACCGGCCGGGTCGCGCTGCCGTGGGGGCCGCTGCTGCTCGCCGTCGTCCTGCTGGCCGCGGGCGGGGCGGGGGTCGCGGCGCTGGCCGGGAGGCGGCCGGAGTGAGCGGCCCGTGTGGGAGGCGTACCGATTCCGTCAAGAGCGGACACACCGTACCGAAGAGCCCATATCCATGGATAGTGCTCGTTAGGGTGACGAACCGGGGTGGGGGCGCCGCCGCAACCGGAGCCCGCGCCCCGGCCTGACAGCCGCTCACGTGTCGGGGCGGACCGGCTCCCGGTCCGCCCCGACCGGCATCCCCCGGACGGCGGCACCGGGCACCCCGCGATCCCCAGGACGGTCCGTGGCGACACCCTCCGCCGTGACGAGATCCGCCGCCCGGCCGGGCCGGCCGGTACGCGCCGGGCGCACCACCGAACTCGTCCTGGTGCTGGCCGCCGTCCTGACCGCCGTGTTCGGCTACGTCGAGGTCGGCGTCGACCTGGACGGCGCGGCACCGGCCGACGCGGCCGAGTACGGCGCGGCGCTCGGCGTGCTCGCCCTGGCGGCGCACGCCTCCGTCCGGTGGCGGGCCCGGTTCGCGGACCCGCTGCTGCTGCCGATCGCGGTGCTGCTGAACGGGATCGGCCTGGTGGTGATCTACCGGCTGGACCGGGCCACCTCCGGCCGCGTCGCCGCCCCCACCCAGCTGCTCTGGTCGGCCCTGGGGGTGGCGCTGTTCATCGCGGTCGTCCTGCTGGTGCGCGACCACCGGCGGCTGCGGCGCTACGCCTACCTCGGGGCCCTGGCCGCGCTGGTCCTGCTGGTGCTGCCGATCTTCTTCCCGCCGGTGTACGGCTCGCGGATCTGGATCGTGCTCGGGCCGCTCTCCTTCCAGCCGGGGGAGTTCGCCAAGGTCCTGCTGGCGGTCTTCTTCGCCGCCTACCTGGCGGTGCACCGGGACGCGCTGGCGCTCACCGGCCGTCGGGTGTGGCGGTGGCAGCTGCCGCGCGGGCGGGTGCTCGGGCCGGTCCTGCTGATCTGGCTGGCCTTCGTCGGCGTCCTGGTGCTGGAGACCGACCTCGGCACCTCGCTGCTCTTCTTCGGCCTGTTCGTGGTGATGCTCTACGTGGCCACCGCGCGCACCGGCTGGATCGCGATCGGGCTCGTCCTGGCGGCCGTCGGGGCGGTGACGGTGGGCCGGCTCTCGCCGCACGTGCACAGCCGGGTCGCGGACTGGCTGGACCCGCTGGGCTCGATCGCGGCGGGCCGGGGCGCCAACCAGATCGCCCAGTCGCTGTTCGCCTTCGCCTGGGGCGGCGAACTGGGCACCGGTCTCGGCAACGGGCACTCGGCGCTGATCGGCTTCGCCGCCAAGTCGGACTTCATCCTCGCCACCATCGGGGAGGAGCTCGGCCTGACCGGGCTGATCGCCGTGTTCCTGCTGTACGCGGTGCTGATCTCCCGGGGCTTCCGGACCGGTATCGCGCTGCGCGACCCGTTCGGGCGGCTGCTGGCGATCGGGCTGGCCGCGATCGTCGGGCTGCAGGTGTTCGTGGTCGCGGGCGGGGTGCTGGCGCTGATCCCGCTCACCGGGATGACCATGCCGTTCATCGCCCAGGGCGGCTCCTCGGTGGTGACCAACTGGATCATCGTGGCGCTGCTGGTGCGGATGAGCGGTGTCGCGCGTCAGCCCGTCCCCCACGAGGAGGTCTGATGGCGCGCCGACCGCCGCGGGGGAACGGTCCGCAGGGGCTGCCCGGGATCTCCGTCACCGGGCGGCGCGCGGGGACCTTCTGCCTGCTGCTGGTCGCGGCGCTGTGCGTCCAGGCCACCCGGGTGCAGGTCTTCCAGGCGAAGGACCTCGACCACAACAGCGCCAACCAGCGGCTCACCATCGAGCGGTACGCCCGGCCGCGCGGCGACATCCTGGTGGGCTCCGAGCCGGTCACCGGATCGGAGCCCACCGGCGGCCGGTACGCGTACAAGCGCAGCTACACCGACGGTCCGACCTACGCGGCCGTCACCGGCTTCGCCTCCCAGGCGTACGGCAACACCCAGCTGGAGGGCATCGAGGACGACCTGCTGACCGGCACCGACGGGCGGCTGGCCGGCTGGGCGCTGTGGGACGCCGTGGCCCGCCGGCAGAACCCCGGCGGGGATGTGCACACCACGCTGCACCGCGCCGCCCAGGAGGCCGCGGTGCGCGGGCTCGGCCGCCGGCAGGGCGCGGTGGCCGCGATCGAGCCGGCCACCGGACGGATCCTGGCGCTGGCCAGCACGCCCTCGTACGACCCGGGCGGCTTCGCCGGCTACGCCGCCGCCGACCAGGAGGCCTGGAACCGGCTGCAGGCCGACCCCGACCAGCCGATGCTCAACCGGGCGCTGCGCCAGACCTACCCGCCGGGCTCGACCTTCAAGGTGGTCACCGCGGCGGCCGCGCTCGCGAACGGGGTGGTCACCGACCTCGACGCGCCGACCGGGGCGCCCTTCCCGTACGTGCTGCCCGGGACGACCACGCCGCTGGTCGACGACAGCCCGGTCTGCGACCGGCCCGGGCTGTCGCTGGACGCCGCGATGACCGCCAGCTGCAACAGCGTGCTCGGCCACCTCGGGGTGCGGACCGGGCTGGACCGGATGGTGGCGATGGCGGAGGGCTTCGGCTTCAACGACGCGAAGCTGGACAGCCCGGTGCGCGCGGCCCGGTCGAACTTCGACACCCGGATGGACGAGTCGCAGCTGGCGCTCTCCTCGATCGGGCAGTTCGACACCGCGGCCACCCCGCTGGTGATGGCGATGGTCGCGGCCGGGGTGGCGAACGACGGGACGGTGATGCGTCCACAGCTTGTGGACAAGCTGACGAGGAGCGACGGCACCACGGTGCAGCTGATGAAGCCGGAGACGTACCGCCGGGCGATGACCCCGGCGGTGGCAGCGCAGGTGCGCACGCTGATGACCGGCGTGGTGGAGAACGGGACCGGGGGCAACGCCCGGATCGGCGGGGCCGTGGTCGGCGGCAAGACCGGGACGGCCCAGCACGGGGTGGACGACAGCGGGACGCCGTACGCCTGGTTCATCGCGTGGGCCGGGCCGGCGGGCTCGGACGCGGTGCCGCCGGTGGCGGTGGCCGTGGTGGTCGCCGACAGTGACGCCACGGACGTCACGGGTGGCGCCCTGGCCGCTCCGATCGCCCGCTCGGTGATGCGGGCGGTCCTCGGCGGATGAACCACCACACGGGCTCTGAGCTGCTGCTTTAGCTGCTCGATGGCAGATGCGCCGTTTGCGAAGTGTCCGGTTTGTGCAGCGATATACGCCGTTTCGGACAATGCGTGTATCCGGACTGTTCGTTTGCGACACTGGTGCTTTCGCCAGGTACTGTCCCATCTTTGTTCGGTTGGTCTTCCATGACACCTCCTGGCGTCTCGGGTGACCGGCCGCTAGGACACCCTCCCCCGCCTAGAAGGACCGCAGTTTTGGCCAGCAACACCCTCGGTGCGCGTCTACTGCGACGCAAGCCCGTCTCGACCCTGATCGCGGAGAGCGAGGGGCACGACGCCCTTCCGGCGGGCGCACCCGAGGAGGGCGGGCGTTCCGGCATCCACCTGCGCCGCTCGATCGGCCTCTGGCAGCTCTCCTCGATCGGCATCGGCGCCACCATCGGCACCGGCATCTTCTTCGTGCTGAGCACCGCGGTGCCCTCGGCCGGCCCGGCCGTCATCCTGTCCTTCGTGATCGCCGCGGTCACCGCCGGACTCACCGCGCTCTGCTACGCCGAGATGGCCTCCGCGATCCCGGTCTCCGGCTCGTCCTACTCCTACGCCTACGCCACCCTCGGCGAGGGCGTGGCCTTCGGCGTGGGCATCTGCCTGCTGATGGAGTACGGCGTCTCCGCCTCCGCGATCGCGGTCAGCTGGGCCGAGTACCTGAACAAGTTCCTCGACCTGGCCTTCGGGGTGAAGATCCCCGAGCAGCTGTCCGGCGCGCCGGACAGCACCCACTGGTTCAACCTGCCGGCGCTGCTGCTGGTCGCGATGGTCTGCTTCCTGCTGATCCGCGGCGTGAGCGAGTCGGTGAAGGTCAACGCGGCGATGGTCGGGATCAAGATCCTGATCCTGATCCTGTTCATCGGCGTCGCGCTGACCGGCTTCCACTCCGGGAACCTGACCCCGTTCATGCCGCTCGGCATCGGCGGCGTGCAGGTCGCCGCGTCCAGCATCTTCTTCTCCTTCATCGGCCTGGACGCCGTCTCCACCGCCGGCGAGGAGGTCAAGAACCCGCGCCGCACCCTGCCGATGGCGATCATCATCTCGCTGGTCGTGGTGACCCTGCTCTACATCCTGGTCGCCCTGGCCGGCATCGGCGCCCAGCCCTGGGAGAAGTTCGACGGCCAGGAGGCCGGCCTCGCCCAGATCCTCCAGGACATCACCGGCCAGAGCTGGCCCGCGATGGTCTTCGCGATCGGCGCGATCATCTCGATCTTCAGCATCACCCTCGTGGTGATCTACGGCCAGACCCGCATCCTGTACTCGATGGGTCGCGACGGCATGCTGCCCAAGCGCTTCGCCGAGCTCTCCCCGCGGACCGGCACCCCGATCTGGAACACCATCGTGGTCGGCCTCGGCGTGGGCGCCCTGGCCGCCTTCATCCCGCTGAACGTGCTGGCCGACATCACCAGCCTCGGGACGCTCATCGCCTTCTCGGTCGTCTCGATCGGCGTGATCATCCTGCGCCGCACCCAGCCCGACCTGCCGCGCGGCTTCAAGGTGCCCGGCTACCCGGTCGTCCCGCTGATCAGCGTCGGCTTCTGCATCTACCTGATCACCGGCCTGCACGCCGACACCTTCCGGGCCGGCGCGATCGCCCTCGCCGTCGCCGTGGTCGTGTACTTCGGCTACAGCATCAAGCACTCGCGCCTGGAGCAGGCTGAGCCGGAGGCCGTCCCGGCCGACCGCACCGCCGACTGACCCGCAGGCGAACCAGACGTGAAGGGCCGCCGACCGACAGGACACTCGGCGGCCCTTTTCGTACCGTCATCCGCCCAGTGCCCCACGCCATGGCGACAGGGCCGGGCCCGCACCCCTAACCTTCCACCATGGTGAGCACCCGCACGCCCGGCTACCTCCGCCCGCGCGGCCGCTTCACCGGCCGCCGCAGAACGCCGGCGCAGACCTTCGTGACCGAGGCGTCGTCCAGACCCGGCCGACCCCCGAGGGGCTTCTCGGTCCGCCCGTTCCCCCGACAGCGTGGCGAGAGCACCTTTCCGCCCACGCCCGATCGGCTGAATCCCGCCAAGCTCGCCGCGCTCGCCTCGATGCGGACCGTGCAACTGCTCGGCTGCCTGATCGCGGCCGGCTGGGCCGCCGCCTTCCCGCTCGTCTCCGACCTGCCCAACCAGCGCCAGTGGGGCCTGATCGCGGCCCCCGCCTACGCCCTCGCCGGGCTGCTCTGCCTGACCCTCCCGCGCCGCTTCGCGGCCCGGACGGCCGCCGCGGTCGCCCTCGTGGGCGCCGTCCTCGTACCGCTCGGACTGCTCGCCCTGCACGGCCGCCACCAGTCCGAGGTCATGGTGGTCGAACGCTCGGCCCACCTGCTGCTCACCACCGGCGACGCCTACCTGCCGCACCCGGTGGTGGTGACCGACTACAACCCGTACCTGCCGGCGATGGCCCTGTTCGGGCTCCCGCGCCAGCTGCTCGGCGACTCCACCGCCTTCGCCCGGGTCGCCGGGGACGCGCGGATCTGGTTCGCACTGACCTTCTTCGCCTGCCTGCTGGCCGCCTGGCGACTGCTGCGGCCCTCCCGCCCCGACGGCGTCGACCCGCGCGCGCCACTGCTGCCGCTGGCCGTCCTCACCGCCTCGCCGCTGATAGCGCTCGCGCTGGTCGTCGGCGGCGTGGACCTGCCGCTGATCGGCGTCTGCTGCCTCGCCATGGCCCTCGCCGAGCGGGACCGCACCGTCGGCGCCGGGCTGGTGCTCGCCCTCGCCTGCACCCTGAAGTGGACGGCCTGGCCCGCGCTGCCGGTCGCCGTCCTGCTGCTCTGGCGGCTGTACGGCCGTCGGCCCGCCGCCCGGACCGCGCTGATCGGGACCGGGGTGAGCGTGGCGGTGATCCTGCCCTCCGTCCTGACCCAGGCGGACGCGCTGGCGGAGCAGGTGGTGCGCTTCCCGCTCGGGATGACCGCGATCCGCACCCCGGCGGGCAGTCCGCTGCCGGGCAAGGTGCTGGCCGGCTTCGGGCCGACCGGGCACGCCATCTCGATGGCGCTGATGACGGTGGCGCTGATCGGGGTCGCGATCTGGCTGCTGGCCAGGCCGCCGGTCTCCGCGATCGCCGCGGCCGACCTGCTGGCCGCCGGGCTCGCGATCGCCTTCATGCTCGCCCCGGCCGGGCGGTTCGGGTACCTGGCGCTGCCGGTGGTGCTGATGATCTGGCCCAGGCTGGCGGCCCGGCGCTGGACCAGCCGGCGCCCGGCCCCGCCGGGCCGGGTGCCCGAGCCGGCGGAGCCCGCCCTGCCGCGGAGCTGAGCCGGAGGGTTTCCGGCCGCAAACACCGGAGCCCGCCCCTGCGGAGAAGCAGGGGCGGGCTCCGTGGCGTACTGACGGCCGTCAGCGGCCGGCGGCGGCCTTCAGGAGGGAGGCCACCGCGGGGCCGGCCGCGTCGACGCCGTGGCCGCCGCCCTGGACCTCGGCGGCCACCGCGATGTTGCCGCGGTAAGCGGTGAACCAGCTGTTGGTGGTGGACGCGCCCTGGACCTCGGCGGAACCGGTCTTGGCGCCCGCGTTGTCGGTGATCCCGGCCATCACCTGGCTGGCCGTGCCGCCGACCGCGGTGGCGTTCATCATCGCGCGCAGCTTGCCGGCGACGTCCGGCGAGATCTGGCGGGCGGCCGCCTGCTGCGGCAGGCCGGCGACCAGGATCGGCTGCTTGAACGCCCCGCTCTGGACGGTGGCGGTGATCGAGGCGATCGCCAGCGGGTTCATCTGGACCTTGCCCTGGCCGATGTAGTTCATGGCCTGCTCGTCCTTGCTGCCCGGCGTCGCCGGCACCTTGCCGTCGGCGTTCGGCAGACCGGTCTTCCACTCCAGGCCGATGCCGAACACGTCCTTGGCCGTGGCGGACAGCGTCTCCGGCTTGAGGCTGGTCAGGCCCTGGTTGATGAAGGCGGTGTTGCAGGACACCATGAAGTCCTGCTGGAGCGTGTTGTTCGGGAACGCGCCCGGGAAGTCGTTGGGGATCGGGACCGAGTTGCTGCTCTTCTCCGGACAGGCCACCACGGTGTCCGGGTTGATCCCGGCCTCCAGCAGCGCCGCCGAGGTGACGATCTTCATCGTCGAGCCCGGCGCGAGCAGTCCGGCGAAGGCCCGGTTCTGACCGTTGGCGGGCGAGTTGGCGAAGGCCAGCACCTGGCCGGTGCTGGGCTCGATCGCCACGATGGAGCCGGGCTTGCCGCCCAGGTCGGTCATCGCCTTCTCGGCGGCGGCCTGGACGGTGTTGTCGATGGTCACCTTGAACGGCTTGCCGGGCTTCGGCTCGACGATGGTGAACAGCTTGTCCGGGGCGCCCTTGCCGGCCGGGTCGCTGATCACCACGGCCTTGCCCGAGTCCTGGTCCTTGGCCGGGTCCGGCGGGAGCAGCTTCTGGGCGTTGTCCTGCAGGGTGTTCATCAGCGCCGGGGTGAGCGAGGCGCCCTGCAGCGGCTTGCCGTTGCGGTCCACCACGGTGGACGGCGGGGCGAAGACCTGCTGGGCGGCGATGGTCTCGTTGCCGGACAGGTGCGGGTGGATCACCGACGGCGCCCAGTGCACGGCCGGGGTGTTGTCGCTCATCTTCACGACGCCGAGGAAGCCCTGGTAGTCCCAGGCCCGGTTGGTGCCCTCGAACTCGGCGCGCGCCTTGAAGCTCATCAGCGTGCCGGTGGGCCCGGGGGTGGCGGAGGCGGACGGCGAGTCGGTGGCGCCCGGGGTGCCCGCCGAGGGCGTCGCGGAGGCCCCGGCGCTCGGCTTGGCGGGGCTGGGGGTACCGGTGGCGGCGGCGAAGACCTGCTGGGTGGTCGGACCGGTCGGGGTGAGGGTCAGCGCGCTCGGCTTCACCTGGTCCCGGAACGCCGTCAGCGCGGTGGTGGCCGCGGCCGGGTCGTCGGTCAGCGAGGCCGCCTTGGCGATGTCCCCGGCCGCCCAGGCCGCCAGGAAGTCCTTCGCGCCGGCCGCGGCCTGGTCGGCCGACGGCGGCTCGGCGACCACCGTGCGGGGCTTCTTGTCGGACCCCGAGCCGTCCGAGGCCATCAGGCTGTACGCGCCGTAGCCGCCGCCCGCGAGGACGGCGATGGACACGCCGGTGATGATGCCGATCTTCGCGCCACTGCGCATGGTGCAGGTCCCCCAGGGGTCTCGCGGCCGGGCGCAACCGGCCGGGGCCGGAAACGCGGTACGCCCCCACCCTAGGCAGGCGGAATCGGTACGCCCGCGAAACGCCCGCCACTTGTGACGGATCTGGTACGTGTCGTGCACCGCGTACGGACGATTCGGGGGGACGCGGTGCGCGTCGGGGGCGGGAGCGCGGGCGGCCCGGGTCTGACGGCCGGCTCGGGGCCGGCCGTCAGATCCAGCTGTTGAACCACATCCGGCGGCGCCAGTCCTCCAGCGGGATGGTCTGGCCGGTGAACAGCGGGAAGAAGAACAGGAAGTTCCAGACGATCAGCAGCACCAGCAGGCCGGCCGTCGCGGAGCCGATGATCCGGCGGTCCCGGGAGGCGCCGGGCGGGCCGATCAGGGCGCCGACCAGCATCGTCACCGCGAGCACCAGGAACGGGACGAAGACCACCGCGTAGAAGAGGAAGATCGTCCGCTGCTGGTAGGCGAACCACGGCAGGTAGCCGGCGGCCAGGCCGCACAGCAGGGCGCCGGCCCGCCAGTCCCGACGCAGCGCCCAGCGCCACAGGCAGTAGACCAGCGCCACGACGGCCGTCCACCACAGCAGCGGGGTGCCGATGCCCAGCACCTCGCGGGCGCAGTCGGCGGCGGTGCAGCCGGCCTGGCCCAGCTTGGGGGACTCGTAGTAGAAGGAGACCGGTCGGCCCAGCACCAGCCAGGACCACGGGTTGGACTGGTAGGTGTGCGGGTCGCTCAGGTGGGTGTGGAACTCGTAGACCGTCGAGTGGTAGTGCCACAGGGCCCGCAGGCCCTCGGGTATCCACGGGTAGTCGGTGGAGCGGCCGACCGCCCAGTCCCGGCCCCAGCCGCCCCTGCCCGGGGCGTTGCTGCTGGCGAACCAGCCCCACCAGGACGCGACGTAGACCGTCATCGAGACCACGACGACGGAGAGGAAGGCCGGAAGCACGTCCCGGGCGAGCACCGCCCGGAGCGGGTGGGGCGCGCCGGCCAGGCGGCGGGCGCCGACGTCCCAGAGCACGCTCATCAGGCCGAACGCCGCCATCACGTACAGACCGCTCCACTTGGTGGCGCAGGTCAGGCCGATGCAGACGCCGGCCGCGATCCGGTACGGGCGCCAGCCCAGGTTCACCCGCTGGGCGAGCTCCGCGTTCTCCACCCCGCCGAGCCGCTCGGCCAACAGGGCCCGGGTGCGGTCGCGGTCCAGCAGCAGGAAGCCGAAGGCGGCGACGATCCAGAACATCACCACGAGGTCCAGCAGGGCCGCCCGGCTGAGCACCAGGTGCAGGCCGTCCACCGAGAGCAGCAGGCCGGCCACGCAGCCCAGCAGGGTCGAGCGGAACATCCGGCGGGCGATCCGGGCCAGCAGCAGCACCGACAGGGTGCCGAGCAGCGCCACCGAGAACCGCCAGCCGAAGGGGTTCATGCCGAACAGCTGCTCGCCGAAGCCGATGATCCACTTGCCCACCGGCGGATGGACCACGTACGAGGCCGTCGAGCGGTACGGGACGGCCGCACCGGGCGTCATGATCGTGGTGTTGGCGTCCTCCGGCCAGCTGATCTCGTAGCCGCCGTGCCAGAGCGCGTAGGCGTCCTTGGCGTAGTACGTCTCGTCGAAGATGATCGCGTGCGGCTGGCCGAGGTTGGTGAACCGCAGGATCCCGGCGAACACCGCCACCGCCACCGGGCCCAGCCAGCCGGCCCAGCGGCACAGGAAGAACCACAGGCCCTGCGGCAGCGAGAGGCCCATGCCCAGCAGCAGCGGGGACTGCGGCACGTCGCGCGGGGTCACCCGCGGACCGTCCGGCATCGGCGGGACCAGGCGCTCGGCCAGCGGCGCCGTCGGGCGGGCGACGTACCCGTGGCGGGCCAGGCGCTCGCGCCAGGTCGGGGCCGCGGGGGCGGCGTGCACGGCGGGCTCCGCCGGGCGGGGGGACGGCAGGCCGAGGCCGCCCCACCCGGAGTGGTCCGTACCGGTGGGCGTCTGGGCCGCCGTGTCGCCGTTCATCCGCCACATCGTAGGGGCGCTCTTCGTACGCGCGTCCGCTCCCTCGGAAGCTGCCCGAATCGTCACCAAAAGCCCCGCGCGGTGGCAGCTGCAAGGATGGGGCCCGTGACAGGAGTACTCGTTCTCGCAGGCACCCCCATCGGCGACGTCTCGGACGCCCCGCCCCGACTCGTCCACGAACTGGCCACGGCGGACGTCATCGCGGCCGAGGACACCCGGCGGCTGCGCCGGCTCACCCAGGCGCTCGGGGTGACCCCGGCGGGCCGGGTGGTCTCCTACTTCGAGGGCAACGAGGTCGGCCGCACCCCCGAACTGGTCGACGCGCTGCTGGGCGGCGCCCGGGTGCTGCTGGTGACCGACGCCGGCATGCCCTCGGTCTCCGACCCCGGCTACCGGCTGGTCGCCGCGGCCGTCGCCGCGGAGGTCAAGGTCACCGCGGTGCCCGGGCCGTCCGCGGTGCTCACCGCGCTCGCCCTGTCCGGCCTGCCGGTCGACCGCTTCACCTTCGAGGGCTTCCTGCCCCGCAAGACCGGCGACCGGGCCCGGCAGCTCGCCTCGATCGCCGCCGAGCCGCGCACCATGGTCTTCTTCGAGGCGCCGCACCGGATCGCCGAGGCGCTGGCCGCGATGGCCGAGGCGTTCGGGCCGGAGCGCCCGGCCGCCGTCTGCCGCGAGCTCACCAAGACCTACGAGGAGGTCAAGCGCGGGCCGATCGGCGAACTGGCCGCCTGGGCGGCGGACGGCGTCAAGGGCGAGATCACCGTGGTGGTCGCGGGCGCCCCGCCGGCCGCGCCGCAGGAGCTGACCCCGGCCGAGCTGGCCCGGCTGGTGGCCGTGCGCGAGGAGGCGGGGGAGCGGCGCAAGGAGGCCATCGCGGCCGTCGCCGCCGAGCTCTCGCTGCCCAAGCGGGAGGTCTTCGACGCGGTCGTGGCGGCCAAGAAGGAGGGTCTGGAAGGGGGCCTGAAAAAGGGGTGAATTCCGGGGGTTGCGTTGCGCACGGGGCGTCGTACCTTGGAGGGAAGGCCCCGGTAAACACCCGCTGAGCTGAAGTTTCGGTCGCGGTTTTCGGCCCCTGGGAGGCCCTTCGTATAGGGCTCCCCAACCCGCATCCAAGTCTTCACAAGTGGGGCGTCGGCCGGGGCGGTCCGGGCATTTCCTGGAATGGAAAGACCCAGCCGGGCGAGCGCCCGGCGGGCGCTGGGAGACGGCTATGAGTGACATTGTCGGTAACCCCCGCGGTGGCAACGCGCTGAGCACGGCCGGCCTGGCCGGGCGGGCGCACACTCCCGTCGAGACCGTGCGGGAGGCCTACTCCTTCGCGTGCCTGCGATGCGGGTACGGCTGGGAGCAGTCGTACGACATCGAGCACCACGTGGCCAAGGACGGGCACGTCGTGTTCGAGTACCACGCCAACGGTGTCCGGGTGCCGTCCCCGCTGCTCAAGCCGACCTGCCCCGGGTGCGGTGGCCACACCGTCCGGATCATGCGCGAGGGCCGGGTGGCCTCCGCCGACCAGCCCTGGCAGCACGCCCCCGGCTACCCGGCGCACGCCGAGCCGGCCGGGCCGCCCCCGGCGGCCGAGCCCGCCAAGCCGCGCGGACGCTGGGCCCGGTTCTGGTCGCGGCTGCTGGGCTGACCCCCGAGGACGCGGGAGCACCGCCCCCGGCCGGGACGCAACTCGGTCGAGGGCGGTGCGCGTGCCCGACTAAGCTTGCCGACCATGGCGGCCACTGCAGACCACAGCACCACCGGGGCGAGCGCCCCGGCGTACTACGTTTCCACCCCGATCTACTACGTCAACGATCGCCCGCACCTGGGCCACGCGTACACCACCGTGGCGGGCGACGTCCTCACCCGCTGGCACCGCCAGCGCGGCGAGAAGGTGTGGTACCTGACCGGCACCGACGAGCACGGCCAGAAGATCATGCGGACCGCCGAGGCGAACGGCGTCAGCCCGCAGGAGTGGTGCGACAAGCTGGTCGAGGAGGCCTGGAAGCCGCTCTGGGAGCACCTGGAGATCGCCAACGACGACTTCATCCGGACCACCCAGCAGCGGCACACCGACCGCGTGCAGGAGTTCGTCCAGGACCTGTACGACAAGGGCGAGATCTACAAGGGCGGCTACTCCGGCCCGTACTGCGTCGGCTGCGAGGAGTACAAGCTCCCCAACGAGCTGCTCGACGGCGCGACCGAGGACGAGAAGCTCTGCCCGATCCACAAGAAGCCGGTGGAGTGGCTGGAGGAGGAGAACTACTTCTTCCGGCTGTCCGCCTACACCGAGAAGCTGCTGGAGTTCTACGCCGAGAACCCCGGCTTCATCGCCCCGGAGACCGCCCGCAACGAGGTGCTGCGCTTCGTCGAGCAGGGCCTGCAGGACCTCTCCATCTCCCGCTCCACCTTCAACTGGGGCGTGCCGCTGCCCTGGGACGAGAAGCACGTCCTCTACGTGTGGGTGGACGCGCTGCAGAACTACATCACCGCCGCCGGCTACGGCAGCGACCCGGAGCGCTTCGCCGAGCTGTGGCCCGCCTCCGTGCACCTGGTCGGCAAGGACATCCTGCGGTTCCACGCCGTCATCTGGCCCGCCATGCTGATGGCCGCCGGGCTGCCGCTGCCCAAGCGGGTCGTCGCCAACGGCTGGCTGATGGTCGGCGGCGAGAAGATGTCCAAGTCCAACCTGACCGGCATCGCGCCCACCGACCTGACCTCGCACTTCGGCGTGGACGCCTACCGCTACTACTTCCTGCGGGCGATCCCGTTCGGCACGGACGGCTCGTTCTCCTGGGAGGACTTCACCGCCCGCTACACCTCCGAGCTGGCCAACGACTTCGGCAACCTGGCCTCCCGGGTCGCCGCGATGGTCGGCAAGTACTTCGACGGGGTGCTGCCCGCCCCCGCCGCGCCGGGCGACGCCGAGCAGGCCGTCGCGGACGGGCTGGCCAAGGCCGTCGAGGCGGCCGACCGGAAGATCGGCGAGGAGCTGGACTTCGCCGGCGGCCTCGCGGCGATCTTCGAGTTCGTCAAGCAGGTCAACGGCTACATCACCGAGCAGGAGCCCTGGAAGGTCGCCAAGACGGCATTCGGAGAGGGCGGCTCCGCAGAGGGCTCCGCGGAGGGCCGGGCGCGCCTGGCGACCATCCTCTACACCGCCGCCGAGTCGCTGCGCGCCACCGCCGTGCTGCTCAACCCGGTGATGCCGTCCACCGCCGAGAAGCTGTGGGACTCGCTGGGCGCCGAGGCCGCCGGCCTGGGCGCGCTGTCCGCGCAGACCGTCGCCACCGCGGCCGACTGGGGCCGGCTGCCCGCCGGTGCCACCGTCACCAAGGGCGAGATCCTCTTCCCGCGCCTCGAAGAGAAGCCGGCCGCCTGACGTGGCCGTCAAGGACGACGACCGGTCGACCCCGCCGCCGCTGCCGGAACCCCTGGCGGTGGCGGTGGCCGACTCGCACACCCACCTCGACATGCAGTCCGGCACCCCGGCCGACGGCCTGGCCCGCGCCGCCTCGGTCGGGGTCACCACGGTGGTCCAGGTGGGCTGCGACATCCCCGGCTCGCGCTGGGCCGCCGAGCTGGCCGCCCAGTTCGAGCAGGTCCACGCGGCCGTCGCCCTGCACCCCAACGAGGCGCCGCGGATCTTCCTCGGCGACGCGGACGGCTGGTCCGGGCAGCAGCGGGAGGCCGGCGGCGCCGCCGCGCTGGACGAGGCGCTGGCCGAGATCGACCGGCTCGCCGCGCTGCCGCAGGTGCTGGCGGTCGGCGAGACCGGGCTGGACTACTTCCGCACCGGGCCGGAGGGCGTGGAGATCCAGAAGGAGTCGTTCCGCCGGCACATCGAGATGGCCAAGCGGCACGGCAAGGCCCTGGTCATCCACGACCGGGACGCCCACGAGGACGTCATCGCCGTCCTGCTGGAGGAGGGCGCCCCGGAGCGGACGGTCTTCCACTGCTACTCCGGCGACGCCGAGATGGCCAAGACCTGCGCCGAGCACGGCTGGTACCTGTCCTTCGCCGGTCCGGTCACCTTCAAGGCCAACCAGCCGCTGCGGGACGCCCTGCTGGCCACCCCGCTCGACCGGATCCTGGTCGAGACCGACGCCCCCTTCCTCACCCCGCACCCCTACCGCGGCCGGCCCAACGCCCCGTACCTGATCCCGGTCACGGTGCGCTCGATGGCGGCCACCCTGGGGCTGCACGAGGACGAGCTGTCGGCGGCCATCGCCGAGAACACGGCGCGGGCCTTCGGGTACTGAGCCTCGTACCGCGCGGCAGCGAGTCGCGTCCCGCGCGGTGACGGGTCGCCCCGGGCGGTAACGGGTCGCCCCGGGCGGCGGCGTCCCCGGGCGACAGCGCCCCGGGCGGTGCCCCCGGGTGCCGCCGTGCGGATCGGCGGGGCCGGACGGCGGCCCCCGCGCCCGTATCCTTGGCGCGTGAGCACCACCGACCCCACCCCTGACAGCCACCTCCTGGGCGCCGCCGACATCCGGGAGCTGGCCGCCGCGTTCGGCGTGAAGCCGACCAAGCAGCGCGGGCAGAACTTCGTCATCGACGGCAACACCGTGCGGCGGATCGTCCGGGCCGCCGAGGTGACGGAGCAGGACGCGGTGGTGGAGGTCGGGCCGGGGCTCGGCTCGCTGACGCTCGCGCTGCTGGAGGTCGCGCGGCACGTGACGGCCGTCGAGATCGACCCCGTGCTGGCCCAGCACCTGCCGGACACCGTCGCCGCCCGGATGCCGGGCAAGGCGGACTCCTTCGACCTGGTGTTCAGCGACGCCATGGAGGTCACCGAGCTCCCCGGGCCGGCGCCCACCGCGCTGGTCGCCAACCTCCCGTACAACGTGGCCGTACCCGTGCTGCTGCACATGCTGGCGACCTTCCCCAGCATCGAGCGGACCCTGGTGATGGTGCAGAGCGAGGTCGCCGACCGGCTCGCCGCCAAGCCGGGCAACAAGGTGTACGGCGTCCCCTCCGTCAAGGCCAACTGGTACGCCGACGTGAAGCGGGCCGGCGCCATCGGACGCAACGTCTTCTGGCCGGCCCCCAACGTCGACTCCGGACTGGTCTCGCTGATCCGCCGCGAGCCGCCGAAGACCAGCGCCGGCCGCGAGGAGGTGTTCGCCGTCGTCGACGCCGCGTTCGCCCAGCGGCGCAAGACCCTGCGGGCCGCCCTGGCCGGCTGGGCCGGCTCCGCCGCCCGGGCCGAGCAGGCGCTCGCCGCCGCCGGGATCGACCACAAGCTGCGCGGCGAGATGCTGACGGTCGAGCAGTTCGCCGCGATCGCCGAGCACAAGCCCCCGAAGGACGAGGACAGCGAGTGATCACCGTACGGGTGCCGGCCAAGGTCAACGTCCAGCTCGGGGTCGGCGGACTGCGCGCCGACGGGTTCCACGACCTGGCCAACGTCTTCTTCGCGGTCGCGCTGGGTGACGAGGTCACGGCCACCCCGGGCGAGGGCGTCACGCTCAGCTGCTCCGGACCGGACGCCGCCGTCGTCCCGCTCGACGACAGCAACCTCGCCGCCCGCGCCGCCCGGCTGCTCGCCGCCCACCACGGCATCGCCGACCCGGGCGTGCACCTGCACATCGCCAAGGCCATCCCGGTGGCCGGCGGCATGGCCGGCGGCAGCGCCGACGGAGCGGCCGCGCTGGTCGCCTGCGACGCGCTGTGGCAGCTGGACACCCCGAGGGAGACGCTGCTGGAACTCGCCGCGGAACTGGGCTCGGACGTGCCGTTCGCCCTGATCGGCGGGGTCGCGCTCGGCCGCGGCCGGGGCGAGATCCTGGCGCCGCTCGCCGTCGAGGGCACCTACCACTGGGTCTTCGCGGTCGCCGACGGCGGCCTGTCCACCCCCGCCGTCTTCCGCGAGTGCGACCGGCTGCGCGAGGAGGCCGGCACCGGCTCCAGCGACACCGACATCGCCACCCCCGACGCCGACCCGGCCCTGCTCGCCGCGCTCTCCGAGGGCGACGCCGTCGCCCTGGCCGCGGCGCTCGCCAACGACCTCCAGCCCGCCGCGCTCTCGCTGCGCCCCGCGCTCGCCGACACCCTGCGGGCCGGCACCGAGGCGGGCGCGCTCGGGGCACTGGTCTCCGGCTCCGGGCCGACCTGCGCCTTCCTCGCCAAGGACGCCGACGCGGCCGCCGCCGTCGCCGAGGCACTGCGGGCCTCCGGCACCTGCCGGACGGCGCACGCGACGTACGGGCCGGTGGCGGGGGCCGCGGTCGTGGCGTAGCGCCCGGGTGCCGCGTCGGGGCGGCGGGTCCGTGCGGCGGGGGGAAGGTCCGTGCTTCGGCGGGAGGTCCGTGCTGCGGGGAAGGACCGTGCTGCGGGGGAGGTTCGTGCTGCTGGAGTTCCGTGCTCCGGCGGGAGCGGCAGCGCGGTGAGGGTGTCGTCGCTGGCCCATTAGGCTGGGGAGATCGGGGTGTCCCCGATTCAGGGGCGGCGGGCCGCCCCGCGACCGCCGAACCCAGGAGCGCAGCACACGTGGCCGTCAACCTCGCCACCATCGAGTCCGTCACGAAGGTCTACGGCACCCGCACCCTGCTGGACGCGGTCAGCCTGGGCGTCAGCGAGGGCGACCGGATCGGCGTCGTCGGCCGCAACGGCGACGGCAAGACCACCCTCATCCGGATGCTCGCCAAGCTGGAGGAGCCCGACAGCGGTCGGATCACCCACTCCGGCGGACTGCAGATGGCCGTCCTCACCCAGCACGACTCGCTCGACCCCGAGGCCACCATCCGGCACGAGGTGATCGCCGACCGGGCCGACCACGAGTGGCTCGGCGACGCCCGCATCCGCGACATCATCGAAGGCCTCTTCGGCGGCCTCGACCTGCCCGGCTTCGCCGACGGCCTCGACACCGTCATCGGCCCGCTCTCCGGTGGCGAGCGCCGCCGGATCGCCCTCGCCAAGCTGCTGCTCGGCTCGCCCGACCTCATCGTCCTGGACGAGCCCACCAACCACCTCGACGTCGAGGGCATCAACTGGCTCGCCGAGCACCTGCAGAAGCGCCGCTCCGCCCTCGTCTGCGTCACCCACGACCGCTGGTTCCTCGACCAGGTCTGCACCCGGATGTGGGACGTCCAGCACGGCGAGGTGCACGAGTACGAGGGCGGCTACTCCGACTACGTCTTCGCCCGCGCCGAGCGCTCCCGGATCGAAGCCGTCGAGGAGCAGAAGCGCCAGAACCTGGCCCGCAAGGAGCTCGCCTGGCTGCGCCGCGGCGCCCCCGCCCGCACCTCCAAGCCGCGCTACCGGATCGAGGCCGCCAACGCCCTGATCGCCGACGTGCCGGAGCCCCGCGACAAGTCCGAGCTGATGAAGTTCGCCAACGCGCGGCTCGGCCGGACCGTCTTCGACCTGGAGGGCGTGACCGTCAAGGCCGGCCCCAAGCTGCTGCTGGAGAACCTCACCTGGCAGCTCGGCCCCGGCGAGCGGATCGGCCTGCTCGGCGTCAACGGCGCCGGCAAGACCTCGCTGCTGCGCGCCCTGCGCGACGCCTACGCCAGCGAGGGCGACGTGCAGCCCGCGTCCGGCCTCATCAAGGTCGGCAAGACGGTGCGGCTGGCCTACCTGTCCCAGGAGGTCGCCGAGCTCGACCCGACGACCCGGGTGCTGCAGGCCGTCGAGCAGGTCCGCTCGCGCGTCGACCTCGGCAAGGGCCGGGAGATGAGCGCCGGCCAGCTGTGCGAGCAGTTCGGCTTCGGCAAGGACAAGCAGTGGACGCCGGTCGGCGACCTGTCCGGTGGCGAGCGGCGCCGCCTCCAGCTGCTGCGCCTGCTCATGGACGAGCCCAACGTCCTGTTCCTCGACGAGCCCACGAACGACCTGGACATCGAGACCCTCAACCAGCTGGAGGACCTGCTCGACGGCTGGCCCGGCTCGATGATCGTCATCAGCCACGACCGCTTCTTCATCGAGCGGACCACGGACACCGTCCACGCCCTGCTCGGCGACCGGAAGATGCGGATGCTGCCGAACGGCGTCGACGAGTACCTGGAGCGGCGGGCCCGGATGGCCGCCGAGGCCGCCGCCGTCGCCGCTTCGGCGGCCGCACCGGCGGCCGAGACCGCCGCGACCGGGCTCTCCGGCGGAGACCTCCGGGCGGCGAAGAAGGAGATGCAGAAGCTGGAGCGGCAGATCGCCAAGCTGGACGAGAAGGAGTCCAAGCTGCACGCCCAACTCGCCGAGCACGCCGCCGACTTCTCCAAGGTCGCCGAACTGGACGCGCAGCTGCGCGTGGTCCGGGAGGAGAAGGAGGAGCTGGAGATGAGCTGGCTGGAGCTGGCCGAGCAGGTCTGAGCGCTGCCCTTCGGTGGGGCCGGCCGTTCTGGGCGCCCGGGAGGCCGGATCGGCCGGCCGTCCGGCAGTTCTATAGCTAGCCGTTCGCGAGGAGCGCTTCGAGTTCGTCCGCCGCACGGCCCAGCGCGCTGCGCGTCGGGTCGTGCGGCCCGGTCGGACGGTCCGCCGGCGTGGTCGGCGGCCTGTGCGCGCGGGCGGCGGCGGTCAGTTCGTCCAGCGCCCGGCGGACCCGGTCGACCTCGGCCGGGTCCGGCACCCGGCCGCCGTACCGGACCTGCGCCGCGAACGCCGCCACCGCGCCGCCCAGCCGCTCCAGCGCCGCCGTCGCCGGCAGCCACCGCTCGGCCAGCCGGCCGGTCGGCGGCGGTTCGGCCAGCCCCTGCCGCACCTCCTGGCGGGCGTCCGCCAGCGAGCGGTACGCCGTACGGCGCAGCCACACCTCGGCCCGGTCGGCGCTCCCGGTGACCACCGCGTCCAGGTAGGCCCGCAGCGCCGTCGTCGCGTCCACCAGCCGGGGCTCGATCCGGTGACGCGGACGCTCCGGCCACAACAGGTACCCGAAGACCAGGACGATCGCGCTCGCCAGCACGGAGTCCAGGACCCGGGGCCGGAACTCCGCCGCGCCGCTCTGGCCGCCGAGTTGGAGCAGGACCAGCGCCATCGGCGTCATCACCACGGTGTTCAACCCGTAGTGCACCGCCGTGACGTACGGCAGCAGGGCCACGCAGAGCGCGGCGACCGCCGTCAACGCCCACGGGTCGGTGGTCAGCACGAGCAGCGCCGCCGTCACCGCGACCCCGAGCACCGTGCCGATCGCACGGCTCACCGCGCGCAGGAACACCGAACCGAGGTCCGGCTTGAGGACGAAGGCGATCGTCATCGGGACCCAGTAGCTCCTGCCGAGCGGGTAGTTGACGGTGACCGCCGAACCGGCCGCGATGCACAGCGCGACGCGCAGGCCGTAGCGGAGGGACGACCGGGACAGCGGGCCCGGTACCGGCGTGGGTGTCGGCGCGGGGGCGGTGTCGAGACCGGTGGCACGGCCCGCCACGGTGTCCGCGGCGGCGCGCAACGCCACGTCCAGGGCCCGCCGGGCGGGCGTGTCCGGCCGCCAGTCGGGGACGTCGACCTCGCCGCCGCCCCGACGAACCGCCGCCGCAAGACGGCCCGGCACCCCGGCGACCTCCGGCGGGACGGGACGGCGCGCCCACAACAGGCCCGTCGCCGCCTCCGTGGCGGCGAGCGCGGCCTCGTACCGGCCGTCGGAGGTGCGGCCCCCGGGACCCCTCCCCGGGAGGAGGTCCTGGACCTGGTTCAGGCGGGCCGTCAGCACCTGCCGCGAGCCCGCCGCCCGCGACGTGCCCAAGTCCGCGAGAGTACGGCCGAGCGCGTCGTACGCGGCCGCGAGCGCCCGTACCCGGGGATCGGTCCCCGGCCGGCCCGACACCCCCGCCGGCAACCCCAGCACCACCACCAACGCCGCACCCGCGAGCACCATCGGTGCCGCCGCCCACCACGGGTGCGGCAGCGGCATCCCGCTCCCCAGCGCCGCCGACACCAACAACAACATCCCGGCCGCCGACCCGCGAGGCCCCGTCGCACTCAGGGAACCGGAGACGACGGCCGTCAACGTCAGCGCCACCCCGAGGGCGACCCCGCCGACCCCGGCGAACTGAAGGGCCGTGCCCACCAGCATGCCCAGCGCGGAGGCCGACACCGCCGCCCCGATCCGGACCACCCGCAACCGCGAAGGCTCGACCCGGTCGTTCATCGTCGCGTGCATCGCCCCGAGCCCGGCGAACACCCCCAGGTCCAGCCGGTGCGCCACCAGACCGGCCGCCAACGGCACCGCCATGCCCACAGCCGCCCGGAGCATCAACGCCCACGGCAACGGCACCCGCGCCGGCCGTACGGCACGCACCCACCAGGGGGCGGCCTCCGGGGAGCCCGAACTCATGCGGTCACGTCCGTTCTGCGGCCTGGGTCGCTGCTGTGCGACGCTGCGCGGCAGATGGGCGTACCGGACCAGTCTACCGAGGCCCCGACGACCGTTCGTACGTGTCGGGTTCGTACCGATCGCGTACGGGCGGGCCAAGGTCCCTGCCCGTCCGACAGGGGCGATGGCTACCATGACGGAGGCGAAAACCGCCCCCACGGCGGGCGGTCGCCGACCAGGACGGTACGACCGAGAAGTTGACGGTGTGTTGCGGCACGAAACCACCGGGGTACGCCCGGGACGGTGCCCGGCCGTACGGGGGAGAGGTGGACTGCCGTGGCAGATGACGGCAAGCCGGGGACGACCGCCAACCCGACGGAGCCCGCGGGGACGAACCCCGCGCCTCCGTCCGCTGACGCCAAACCGTACGTGCTGCCCACCAATCCGAAGATGTACGGTCCCACGATCAGCGAGTCGCAGACCTACGGGGACGCCAACTCGCTGGTCGCGGCCTTCGGCGATCACGACGTCAAGGTCGAGCTGGATACGCTGACCGAGTTTTCGAAGAAGGTCGAGGCCCTGCTGCAGGTCATGGAGGGCTCGGCGGCGGCGCCCTACAAGCTCCAGGAGCAGAAACTCACCGAGCAGAGCTTCGCCAGTGCGAAGTTCGCGGAGGCGACGGCGCTGACGACCGCCTACGACAAGGTGCATGCCCAGCTCGTCCAACTGCACAAGGATTTCGCGAGCCAGATCCAGGCGATGCAGACGGCGGTTTCGAAGACGGCCGGAAACTACGCGGCCAACGAGGACCACACGACGGCCGCGCAGAACACGGTCGCGAAGAGTGCGGGTGCCACCACGTCGACGCCGGGGTCGGACGACCTCAAGTACTGATGGCGGTCTGCGGAGGGTCATACGGGGAAACGGGGAGCAAGCAGTGTCAGGCGGAACGAACTTCGAAGGCATTGACCACGCCCACCTGCGGAAGATGGTCGACAGCACGGATCCTGCGACGGTCCTCAGCCGAGGCACTCAGCTGCAGGCGGCTGGCAGAGTGCTGAAGGAGCTGAGTTCGGCGCTCAAGGCGCACGTCAGCAGCGTCACCTGGGAAGGCCCTGCCGCCGAGAACTTCAAGACGTGGGCGAGCAACCTCCAGCAGTCGGCGCAGATCATCGGCGACCACGCCACGACCGCCGGTGACGCGATGCACCAGGCGGGTGAGGCGCTCAGCACCGCCAAGTCCGCTGTTCCTGCGGTGCCACAGGCGGAGATCGACACGGTGGCCAAGCGCAACTCGCAGACGGTCTACATTCCGGCGGGAGCACAACTCGCCGTTGGGCAGTCCGTCGACGATTACATGCACTCCGTCGACAAGAACTGGGTCACCGAGTATCAGGCCACTCAGGCCCAGGCGAAGATCGCCAAGGAGCACCAGGACGCCGTTCTCCAGATGGAGAAACTGGCCCAGGCTTACAGCGCCGCGACGACGACGCTGAATGGGATCCCCACTGATGTGGTGCTGCCGGGAACGCCCGGTGCAGGGAGTAACAAGGACGAGTCGACTACTGCCTCGGGCGGTGGGGGCGGCTACGGCAGCTCCGCCCGCAGCCCTCGTACACGTGGCGGCAGCGTCGGTAGCAGCTACAGCCCCTCCGGCGGGGGCAGTCACGGCGGCGGCTCGGTCACGGCGTACCACCCGGGATCGGATCCCACCGGTCCGTCCGGCGGCCACACCGGCCCGATCCCGCCGCAGGGCGGCGGCCAGTTGCCGCCCGCGCCGCAGGACCCGGGCTCCACGATCCCGCCGTCCCACCCGTCGGACCCGGTCAACCGTCCGGGCACCGGATTGGACAGCCTCCCGACGGCGCCGACCCAGACGGGCCCGAACGGCCCCGGCGGTGGTCCTCTGTCGACGACGACCGGGCCGACCAGCCCCGTCTACCCGAGCGGCCCGACCGGCCCCGGTGGCGGGCCCAACGGTCCCGGTGGGGGGCCGATGCCCGGCCTGCCGCTCGGTCCCGGTGGCGGTTCGGTCAAGTCCAAGGGCGGTGGCAGCGACTACCTCCCCGGCAAGGGTGGCACCGTCAACCCCCGCATGCCGTTCGGCGGCCAGACGCCCGGGAAGAACGGCACCCCGGGCATTCCCACCGGGACGGTCTTCGGTTCCCGTGAGGCGGGGCCGGGCGGCGGCGGGACCAACGGCAACAGCATGGGAATGCACCCCGGCATGGGGGGCGGCCACGGCGGAGCCGTCGGTGCGGGCGGAGGCTCGCGGGGCCGGGGCCTGGCCTCGACCACCGGGGGCATGGTCGGCGGCCGCAAGGGACCGACCGCCGGCGGTGAGTTCACCCCCGGCGGTACCGGCCTGCGCAACCGAGCGGCTGCGGCGGGAGCCGCCGAGGGCGGCACCCGCCCGGGCCAGAACGGCATGATGGCCCCCGGCATGGGGGGCCACGGAGGCCGCAACGAGCGCAACCGCCGCCAGCGGGCTGACTACCTGCACGAGGACGAGGAGACCTGGACCAGCGGTACTCCGGAGAGCAACCCGGACGTGATTGAGTAGGACCTCGACGACTGCCCGGCCACTGGGCTATCCCAGTGGCCGGGCAGGCTTGTTCGGGGCACGCTTCCCGGTCGGTGGAGAGAGTGACGAGGAGTCGTGATGGGGCGGACGAACACGCGCACGCGTTGGCGAGCGACTGCTGCGGCACTTCTGGCAGCGGGAATCGTGGTCGGCCCGGTCACTGCACCGGCGGTTGCCGAAGACACGATCCGGCAGCAACAGTGGCACTTGGACGCCATGCATGCTCCGGAGATGTGGAAGACGTCCCAGGGGCAGGGCATCACTGTTGCGGTGATCGATAGCGGGTTCAAGCTGGATCATCCGGACCTGGAAGGGCAGTTTCTGCCCGGTAAGGATTTCAGTGGGAGCCCTGGTGGCGTGGGGTCATTCGCGGACGGCCACGGTACAGGCATGTCCAGCCTCATTGCCGGTACCGGCAAGGGGATGGGAGGAACCGGAGCGCAAGGCTTGGCGCCGGGTGTCAAGATTCTGCCACTGAAGATCAACACGGGCTCAGTCGGGGCACTCGTCTCGACCGATTTCCTCGGCCAGGTTGGGCAAGCCATCACCTACGCGACCGAGCAGGGCGCAAAGGTGGTCAACATCTCCCAGGGGATCGGCGCTGTCACGGCCTTTCCTGAGGACGTTGCGAAACTGAATCAAATCATCGCAACTGCCAACGCCAAGGGTGTACTCGTCGTTGCAAGTGTCGGAAACGAAGGCGACAAGGGAAATCCGATCGAGTACCCCGGCGCCCTTCCGGGGGTCATCGGCGTTGGCGCCTCGGATCAGAATGGCTCAGTCACGGCAGAGTCCGAGCGGGGATCGCAAGTAGCCCTTGTCGCGCCCGGTATGGACATGATTGCTGCTTGTACTTCTCCTACTGGCTATTGCAAGAGCCACGGCACCTCTGATTCGACCGCATTGGTATCGGCCTCGGCGGCGCTGGTCTGGTCGCTGCATCCGACCTGGACGGCCAACCAGGTTCTCCGTGTCCTCATCAACTCAGCTGGTAAGCCGGCCAGCGGAGCGAATCGGACCGACACTGCTGGATATGGCGCGGTGCGGCCACGTATCGCATTGACGAATCCGGGAGATCCAGGACCGGCTGATGTCTCGCCGCTCCCCCCGGCCGCGACGGCCGTGCCCTCAGCCGCCCCGTCGGCTTCGGCAAGCGTGTCTGCTACCCCGTCGCCGGTACCGAGTCCGACCGAGGTGGCGGTCGGCGCGCCGACGGTGCAGCCGAAGGCTGGTGCGTCGTCCGGGTCGGGCGGCGGTGCGTTGCCGATCGTGGGTGGTGTGGTGGCCGGGTTGGTGGCGGTGGCCGGCGTGGTGTTCGTCGTGGTGCGGCGGCGGAAGGCGGCTGTGCGGGCCGGTGTTCAGGCGCAGCAGGCGGTGGGCGGGGTGATGCCTCCGCCGCCGTCGTACCGGCCGCCGGTGTCGCCGGAGGAGAACCCGTACGCGAAGTAGTCGCTCCTGCGGGCGGGCCGACCGCTTCGACCGCGGCCGCAGGCGTGCGCTGATGGATCCGGGGCCAGTGCCCCCCGACCGCGGCGGTATCCGGGGGAGTGCGGCCCGGGCGTGGGGTGGGGGGTGTGCGCCGGGGTCACTCGGGTGGGGGCTGGTGGGGGTGGGGGCGGGGTGGTGAGGGTGGTGGTATGGATGCGGAAGGTGCCTGGCAGGCGGGGCAGTTGCGGCGGGCGGCGGTTGCGGCGCTGATCGGGACGGCGATCGAGTTCTACGACTTCTTCATTTACGGGACGGCGGCCGCGTTGGTGTTCGGGCCGGTGTTCTTTCCCGGGCTGGGTGCGGTGGGGGCGCTGTTGGCGGCGTTCTCGGTGTACGCGGTGGCGTTCTTGGCCCGGCCGCTGGGGGCGGTGGTGTTCGGGCACTTCGGGGACCGGGTGGGGCGGAAGGCGACGCTGGTGGTGTCGCTGCTGTTGATGGGGTTGGCGACGGCGGCGGTGGGGGTGTTGCCGGGGTTCGCGGTGTGGGGGTGGTGGGCGCCGGCGGTGCTGGTGGCGTTGCGGGTGTGCCAGGGCGTCGGCTTGGGCGGGGAGTGGGGCGGGGCGGCGCTGTTGATCGCGGAGAACGCGCCGGCCCGGCGGCGGGGGCGGTACGGGGGGTTCCTGCAGTTGGGGCCGACGGCGGGCTTCGTGTTGGCGAACGGGGTGTTCCTGGCGCTCCAACTCGGCCTGGACGAGCGGGCGTTCCGTGGGTGGGGTTGGCGGGTGCCGTTCCTGGCCTCGTTCGCGCTGGTGGCGGTGGGCCTGTTCGTGCGGTTGCGGATCGAGGAGTCGCCGTTGTTCCGGTCGGCGGAGCGCGGGGTGCGGCCGCCGGTGCTGGAGGTGGTGCGGGAGCACTGGCGGCCGGTGTTGGCGGGCGGCGGGGCGATCACGGTGGGGTACGCGTTGTTCTACCTGACCACGACGTACGCGCTGGCGTACGCGACGTCCGGGCTCGGGGTGGCGAGCGCGGTGGTGCTGTCGATGCTGCTGGCCGGTGCGGTGGGGATGGCCGCGACGGTGTGGCTGAGCGCCTCGCGCAGTGACCGGTGGGGGCGGCGGCGGACGCTGCGGTGGGCGACGGGCCTGGCGGCGGGGTGGTCGCTGGTGCTGTTCCCGCTGGTGGAGACGGCGAGCCGGTCGCTGATGTTCGTGGCGTTGGCGGGGGCGATGGTGGTGCTGGGCTGTCTGTTCGGCCCGGTGGCGGCGTTCCTGCCGGAGCTGTTCCCGACCCGGGTGCGCTACACGGGTGCCGCCCTGACGTACAACCTGGGCGGGGTGGTCGGCGGTGCGGCGACGCCGTTGGTGGCGACGCGGCTGACCGAGGCGTACGGGACGGCGCAGCCGGCGGGCTGCTACCTGGCGGTGCTGGGCGTGCTGGCCCTGGGGTGCCTGCGGTTGCTGCCGGAGACCACCGGCACCGAGCTGGGGGCGGTGGACGGCGGACGCCGCCGGGCGCCCCTGCTGGGGGCGGATCCGGCGGCGTAGCAGCGGCACGGAAGCGGCGTCGATGCCGCCTGGCCGCGAGCGGGGGTCCGGTCAGCCGGCCAGGGCGGCGCGGCCGGCCAGGACGACGGCGGTGTGCCGGGCGACGCGCTCGCCGAGGTGCTCGGCGGTCGCGATGTCGGCCTTGTGGACGGCCTCCGGGCCGGCGTCGGCCGGGCTGGAGGCGGCGGCGCCGTTGAAGAAGCCGAGGCGGTTGAGGTCGTTCTCGGAGCCGGTGGTGGCGTTCCAGCCGGGCTTGAGGCCGAGGTTGACCCAGTTCATGCCGTGCTGGGCGGCGAGGGTCTGGAAGAAGCCGAGGGTGCCGGCCTTGTCGCCGCTCTTGGAGGCGGAGTTGGTGAAGCCGGCCGAGACCTTGTCCTTCCAGGCGTCGGTGAACCAGCGCTTGCTGCTGGCCTCGGCGAAGACGTGGAAGGCGCCGGAGGCGGTGCCCATGTAGGTGGGGGAGCCGAAGACGATCGCGTCGGCGGCGTCCAGCTGGGCCCACTGCTCCTCGGTGATGGTGTCGACGGCGATGGTGACGACGTCGGCTCCGCCGGCGGCGGCGCCACGGGCGACGGCCTCGGCGATCACGGCGGTGTGGCCGTAGCCGGAGTGGTAGGCGAGGGCGACGGTCGGGCGGATGGCGGTCATGCGGGCACTCCAGGGAGGGGCGGGGCCGGCGCGGGCCGGCGGAGCAGGCGGTGGGGACGGACCGGGGGCAGGGCGTGCCGGGCGGCCCAGGTCCGTCGTGGTCTCCAATATAGACCAGGTCTCTATTGGTTACCAAGAGCGGATTGGAGACCGCAGGGCTACCCTGGTGGGCATGACGACCGAGGAAGCGGCCCGGAGCAAGGGACGCGAACGCGAAGAGGGGCAGCAGTCGGAGCATCCGGAGCAGCCGTACGACGTCTTCGGCCGGCTCTGTCCGAGCCGTGAGCTGTTCGCCGAGCTGGCCGACAAGTGGTCGCTGCTGATCCTGATGAGCCTCGCCGCCTGCGGGCCGCAGCGCTTCTCCGAGCTCCAGCGCGGGGTCGGCGGGGTCAGTCGCAAGATGCTCACCCAGTCGCTGCGCAACCTGGAGCGCAGCGGCCTGGTGCTCCGCACGGTCTACCCGGAGACGCCGCCGCGGGTGGTCTACGACCTGCTGCCGCTTGGCCGCGAGCTGGCCGGGCTGGTCACGCCGCTCGGCCGGTGGACGGAGGGCCGGGCCGGGCAGATGATGGCGGCCCGCGCGGAGTTCGACGCGGCGCACGCCGAGGGCTGAGGCCGCCCGGGGTGGGGGCAAGGAGCGGGTGGGGCCCGGGGTCGGGGCCGATTTCCCTTCCGGGCCGACGGCCGTGTAATGTCTTCCTTGTTCGACCGGCCCGGTGAAAACCCGGCAAGCCCCTATAGCTCAGTCGGTAGAGCGTCTCCATGGTAAGGAGAAGGTCTGCGGTTCGATTCCGCATGGGGGCTCAACTGAAGGACCCCCGCCTGACGGCGGGGGTCCTTCGCGTTTCCGTCGGCGGCCGTCGCCGGACGGGCTGGCGGGTCGGGTACGGAATGCGCTGTGATGGTGCGTCATCGGCCGTCCGCCCGAAGGTGCGGGCCGCGAGCCGGACCCCGACCGGGAGGGCGTCATGGGCGTTCGACTCGTGGTGGTGGACGACCACCGGCTGTTGGCCGAGGCGCTGGCCACCGCGCTCCAACTGCGCGGCCACCGGGTGCTCGCGGTCGGCTCCCCGTCCGGTGTCGCCGCCGACCTGGTGGCCGGGCGGCGGCCCGAGGTGTGCCTGCTGGGGGTGGCCGCGCCGGGGGAGCCGGGTGCTTTCGACGGGCTGCGCCGGATCCACCGGGAACGTCCCGAGGTGGCCGTGATCGTGCTCGGGCCGGTGGGTGAACTGCGCGGTGTGGCCGCGGCGTTCGCCGCCGGGGCGGCCGGGTACGTGCCCAGCGACGAGCGCATCGAGGTGGTCGAGCGGGCCATCGGACGGGCCAGGGCGGGCGAGGCGGCGGTCGCCGTGGACATCCTGCGCGGGGCGTTCGACCAGCTGCTGCGTCCGGCGGCCGAGCCGGACGACGAGGCCGTCCGGCTGCTGCGGCTGCTGACCCGCCGTGAGGTCCAGGTGCTGGCCAGGATCGCGGACGGCGAGGACACCGCCGCGATCGCCGCCGGGATGCGGATCGCCGCCAGCACCGCCCGGACGCACGTCCAGCGGGTGCTGATGAAGCTCGGCGCGCGGACCCGGCTGGAGGCGGCCGCGGTGGCGGCGCGCACCGGCCTGCTGGAGCGGATGGCCGGACCCTGAGGCCCCGAGCCGGACCCTGGCGCCCAGTGCCGGACCCTGGCCCCCGGTGCCGGTGCCGGTGCCGGTGCCGGTGCCGGTGCCGGTGCCGGACCCTGGGCCCACGGCCGGGACACGGCGCACACCGCGGGCCAGGATGTCCACGCGCTGAGGACTTGGTGAAAAGCCTGCGCCCGGCCACCCGCGTGGTCCGGAGCACCCCGGCGGATTGGGAGAATGGCCGCAGTCGTACGCATTCCGTCGATGGCCCCGCCGACCGGGCGGGCCATCGCCCGCTGGAGGTCTCAACATGAGTAAGTACCTGGTCACGGGTGGCGCCGGCTACGTCGGCAGCGTGGTGGCCGCCCACCTGCTGGAGGCGGGGCACCAGGTGACCGTCCTGGACGACCTCTCGACCGGCTTCCGCGAGGGCGTCCCGGCCGGCGCCGAGTTCGTCGAGGGCCGGATCCAGGAGGCCGGCGAGGTGCTGGACGGCTCCTTCGACGGCGTGCTGCACTTCGCCGCCTCCTCGCAGGTCGGCGAGTCGGTCGCGGACCCGGAGAAGTACTGGCGCAACAACGTGGCCGGCTCGCTGGAGCTGATCAGCGCGATGCGCGCGGCCGGTGTCCGCAAGCTGGTGTTCTCCTCCACCGCCGCGACCTACGGCGAGCCGGAGGCCGTGCCGATCGCCGAGACGGCCCGCACCGCCCCGACCAACACCTACGGCGCCACCAAGCTCGCCGTCGACCACCTGATCACCAGCGAGGCCGTCGCGCACGGCCTGGCGGCCGTCTCGCTGCGCTACTTCAACGTGGCCGGCGCGTACGGCGCGTACGGCGAGCGGCACGACCCCGAGTCGCACCTGATCCCGCTGGTCTTCCAGGCCGCGCTCGGGCAGCGCCCGCACATCGCGGTGTACGGCGACGACTACCCGACCCCGGACGGCACCTGCATCCGCGACTACATCCACGTCGCGGACCTGGCCGAGGCCCACCTGCTGGCGCTGGACGCCGCCAAGTCGGGCGAGCACCTGATCTGCAACCTGGGCAACGGCAGCGGTTTCTCGGTGCGCGAGGTGATCGAGTCGGTCAAGCGCGTCACCGGCCGGGAGATCCCGGTGCAGGTGGCCGGCCGTCGCGCCGGGGACCCGGCGGTGCTGGTGGCCTCGGCCGCCCGTGCGCACGAGGCGCTGGGCTGGACCCCGCGCCGCCCGAACCTGGACGACATCGTCGCCGACGCCTGGAAGTTCACCCTGGAGAAGAACGCCGGCTAGTCCGGCCGCGCCCCGCACCCCGCACCCCGCACCTCGCACCGCGCACCCCGGCCCCGCCCGCGGGCACCGCACCCGGACCGTACGGGAGCGGTGCCCGCGGCCGGGAGTACCGGCCCGCGCACAAGTCGGTCCACTTACGCACCTTCTGACGAAACTTCACCAAATCGCCACGAGGGCGTTTCCCGACCCCGTACGCTGAGTGCGGTACCGGTGGGGGCCGGCGCCCTTTCGACCTCACCGGCCACCGGTGGGGCGGGCGGAGCGGCGGATCCGGAACGCGGACGCCGGACCGGTCCCCGCTTCCCGGGCTCGGGCGGTCTGAGCAGGGGGAGGGACGATGGGGCGGATTCGCGTCCTGGTGGTCGACGACCACCGGATCTTCGCCGAGGCACTGGCCGCGGCGCTCGCCGCCGAGCCCGACGTCGAGGTGGGCGCGGCCGGCAGCGCGGCAGCGGCCGAGCGGGCGCTGGAGCGCGCCGCCGCCGAGGGCCGGGCCTATGACGTGGCGCTGATCGACGCCGACCTCGGGGCCGGCGGGTCGGTCGGTCCGCCGGGGGCGGCTCCACCGACGGCCCGCAGACGGCCCGGCGCGGAGCCCGCCGAGGAGGCCCGGCGGCGGGCCGTGCCGCCCGTGCCGCCGCCGCGACGCCCGGCGGTACCGCCCGGGACGCCCTCCCCGCTGTCGTCGCCGTTGTCGTCCGGGCCGCAGGGCGTGACGCCCGGCGGGGCACGCCCGGTGGCGGATCCGATCCGGACGGACCAGCTGAGACCCGCGGCCCCACCGCCCGACGGCATCAGCCTGCTCGCCCGGCTCCGCCGCGGCCACCCCGGACTGCGTGCCGTCGTGCTGGCCACCGCCGACGACCCGCTCCGCGCCGCCCGCGCCCTGCACGCGGGCGCCACCGGCTGGGTGGCCAAGGAGAGTTCACTGGCCCGGCTGCTCGCGGTGGTCCGGGGCGTGCTGCGGGACGAGACCCATCTGCCGCCGGCGCTGCTCACCGGGGTGATCCGCGAACTCACCACCGCCCGGCGGGACCGCACCGAGAGCGAGCGGCTGGTGGACACCCTCACGCCGCGGGAGAAGCAGATCCTGCGCTGCATGGTCGCGGGCCTGGGTCGCCAGGCCGTCGCGGAGCGGCTCTACCTGTCGCCGCACACCGTCCGGACGCACATGCAGAACGTGCTCGGCAAGCTCGGGGTGCACTCCACGCTGGCCGCCGTCGCGGTCGCCCGCCGGGCCGGGGTCAGCCCGGCCGAGCCGGCCGTCCTGCCCTCGCCGCCGCCCTCCGTGGCGGCCGCCGTCGAGCGGCCGTGACGTCCGGTCGGCGGTCGAGCTGACGGAGCCCGGTCGGGGGAGCCCGGGTGACCGGGCCCCGGGCTGACGGAGCCCGCCCGCGGTTCAGCCCGGGATGTTGTCGAACGGCGCGACCAGCTGCCGCAGCAGCGCGGCGAGTTCGGTCTGCTGGCCGGCGGTGAGCTGGGCGAGCAGTTCGCGCTCGTGCGCGAGCAGTCCGGCGAGCGCCTGGTCGGCCCGGTCCCGGCCGTCGTCGGTGAGCCGGACGAGGACGCCGCGCCGGTCGTCCGGGTCGGGCAGCCGCTTGACCAGGCCCTTGCCGGTGAGCCGGTCGATCCGGTTGGTCATGGTGCCGGAGGTGACCAGGGTCTGGGTCAGCAGCTGGCCCGGCGAGAGCTGGTACGGGGAGCCGGCCCGCCGGAGGGCGGTCAGGACGTCGAACTCCCAGGGCTCCAGGCCGTGCTCGGCGAAGGCGGTGCGACGGGCGCGGTCCAGGTGCCGGGCGAGCCGGCTGACCCGGCTGAGCACTTCGAGCGGTTCCACGTCGAGGTCGGGGCGCTCCCGGCGCCACGCTGCGACCAGCCTGTCGACCTCGTCCTCCATGACGATCAGTGTATCGGTGGATGTGTCGATGTGAAGTCTCTTGACATCGAGAAATGTGCCAGCGAGGCTGCATCGAGATATCTTGATATCGAGATACTTCGAGGTGACGCCATGACCACCCCCCTCTGGGACCCCGCGCAGTACCTGCGCTTCGCCGACGAACGCACCCGCCCGCTGCGCGACCTGCTCGCCCGGGTCCCCGCCCTTCCGCACCCCGGCGAGGAGACGATCCTCGACATCGGCTGCGGACCCGGCAACTCCACCGCCGTCCTGCGCGAGCGCTGGCCGCACGCGCGCATCACCGGCGTCGACAACTCCGCCCCGATGCTCGCCACCGCCCGCACCGAGGGCGAACCCACCGCCGACTACCTGCTCGCCGACGCCCGCGACTACGACCCGGCGCCGGCCCGGCCGGACCTGGTCGTCTCCAACGCCACCCTGCAGTGGGTGGACGGCCACCTCGGGCTGCTGCCGCGCTGGGCCGCCGCACTGCGCCCCGGCGGAGCCGTCGCCTTCCAGGTCCCCGGCAACTTCGACGCCCCCAGCCACACCCTGCTCGCCGAGCTGCGCCGCAGCCCGCGCTGGCGCGACCTGCTCGGGGAGGACGCCGTCCGCGCCGGGGTCCACCCGCCCGAGCGCTACCTCGACGCCCTGGCCGCCGCCGGCTGCCGCCCGGACGTCTGGGAGACCACCTACCTCAGCCCGCTCCCGGGGCCGGACCCGGTCCTGGAGTGGGTCAAGGGCACCGCGCTGCGCCCGGTCCTGACCCGGCTCGCCGACCCGGCGGACCAGGCCGCGTTCCTCGCCGAGTACGGGCGGCTGCTGCGCGAGGCCTACCCGGCCGGGCCGTCCGGGACGGTCTTCCCGTTCCGGCGGATCTTCGCGGTCGGGGTCAAGCGGTAGCCCGGCGCGAGGCGGGAGCGCCCGGGGTCGAACGGGTGAGGTGGACGGGGAAGGGAAGAGGAGGGGAGGCGGCTCAGCCCTGGCGGTCGCCGACCAGCTTCGGGTGCCGCTCCAGGCCCTCCAGCCCGTGCCAGGCGAGGTTCACCAGGTGTGCCGCCACCGTCGCCTTGTCCGGCTTGCGGACCTCCAGCCACCACTGGCCGGTCAGGGCGACCATCCCGACCAGCATCTGCGAGTACATCGGGGCCAGTCGCGCGTCGAAGCCGCGGGACTTGAACTCCAGGCCCAGGATGTCCTCCACCTGCGTCGCGATGTCGCTGATCAGCGAGGCGAAGGTGCCGGTCGACTGGGCCACCGGGGAGTCCCGGACCAGGATCCGGAAACCGTCCGTCGAGGTGTCGATGTAGTCCATCAGCGCGAACGCCGCCTGCTCCAGCAGCTCGCGCGAGTGCCCGCCGGTCAGCGCCCCGGTCACCATGTCGAGGAGCAGCTGCATCTCGCGGTCCACCACCACCGCGTACAGCCCCTCCTTGCCGCCGAAGTGCTCGTAGACCACGGGCTTCGACACCCCGGCGCGCTCGGCGATCTCCTCCACCGAGGTGCCGTCGTAGCCGCGCTCCGCGAAGACCGTCCGGCCGATCTCCAGCAGCTGCTCGCGCCGCTGCTTGCCGGTCATCCGGACCCGGGTGCCCCGGCGGCGCGGGGCCGTCGGCGGGGCTGCGGCCCCGCCCGCCGGTGCAGCGGCCCGCGGACGGGCCGACGCCGTGGCGGTCGCCGGGTCCGTCCGCGTGCTGTGGTGACCGCCTGTGCTGTCTGCGCTGCTCCCGTTCACCCCTACATCATGCTGGAAGCGCCGCCTCATGCGGCGCGGCGGGCGGCGATCCGCTGCGCGTCCGGCCAGCGGACGTCCCGGACCCAGCCGGCCAGCTCGAACCAGCGGATCAGCCGTGCCGAGGAGTCGATCTGTCCGCGCAGCACCCCGTGCCGGGCCGCGGTCGGGTCGGCGTGGTGCAGGTTGTGCCAGGACTCGCCGCAGGAGAGCACCGCGAGCCACCAGACGTTGCCGGAGCGGTCCCGGGAGCGGAACGGGCGCCGGCCGACGGCGTGGCAGATCGAGTTGATCGACCAGGTGACGTGGTGCAGCAGCGCCACCCGGACCAGCGAACCCCAGAAGAAGGCGGACAGCGCGCCCGCCCAGGAGAGCGTCACCAGGCCGCCGACCAGCGGCGGGATCAGCAGCGAGATCGTGGTCCAGAGCCAGAACAGCCGGGAGATCCGCCTTATGGCCGGGTCGCGGACCAGGTCCGGGGCGTACGTCAGCTGCGGGGTCTGCTCCTCGTCGAACATCCAGCCCATGTGCGCCCACCACAGGCCCTTCATCAGCGCCGGGACGCTCTCGCCGTAGCGCCAGGGCGAGTGCGGGTCGCCGTCCTTGTCGCTGTACCGGTGGTGCTTGCGGTGGTCGGCCACCCAGCGCACCAGCGGTCCCTCGACCGCGAGGCTCCCGACGACCGCCAGGACGAGGCGCATCGGGCGGTCGGCCTTGAACGCGCCGTGGGTGAAGTAGCGGTGGTAGCCGACGGTGATGCCGTGGCAGGTGAGGAAGTACATGGCGACGGTGATCGCGACGTCCGTCCATCCGAGCCCCCGGCCCCAGGCCACCGGCACGGCGGCCAGCAGCGCGGCGAACGGCACGAGGATGAACAGTCCGAGCGCGATCCGCTCGGCCGGACCCTGCTTCTCCCCGCCACGGGTGGCGGAGACTCGGGTGGCTGCGGTGTCGGTGTCGTCGGTGGGATCGGGAGACGGAGTGCGGGACGCGTCGGTCCCCGCGCGCGCCTCACCTGCCTGAATGGTCATGGGCATCCCTTTGCGGCGTCCCGGAACGGGAGCGGAAGCGGAGGCTACGATGGCGTAACCTACGGCATCGTAGGTTGCGCTCCGTGTCCAGGGGAACACCCCGCCGCGCGGCGCTTGAGTGAATTCACCCGACTGGATGGATGAACCGTGGACCCGGGGAGTTCGGCCGGTGACGACGCGTCCGGGACGGCCCGGCGGCCGGGCGCACGGCGGATCCGCGGCTTGCGGATCGGTGCAAGTCGATACCCACGGCGGGGTCCACTCGGGTAGGGTCTGACACGACTGTCCGCCGTGGTGTAATGGCAGCACAGGGCCCTTTGGAGGCCTTTGTCTGGGTTCGAATCCTAGCGGCGGAGCCTCTGCACGCCTCCGGTTCGGGCGTCTTCCACCGCGCCGGTATTGTCGGTGCTGCTCGGCGGACTGTGCGTGTGGCGACCGGCCTGGGTCCCGGCCGGGTCCGCTCTGCCCTCTCTGTGAACCTACCGAGGAGCCTCCCCGCATGGGTGCCAATTCGCTTGCCGCCGTTGTCGTGCTCGCCGCCGGTGGCGGGACCCGGATGAAGTCGAACAAGCTGCCCAAGGTGCTGCACGAGGTGTGCGGGCGATCGCTGGTGGGTCACGCGGTCGCGGCGGCCGGGGAGCTGACGCCGGAGCAGCTCGTGGTGGTCGTCGGGCACCAGCGCGAGCAGGTGCAGGCGCACCTGGCGGAGCACTACCCGGCGGTGCGGACGGCCGTGCAGGAGCAGCAGAACGGCACCGGGCACGCGGTGCGGACGGCGCTGGAGGCGCTGGCCGCGGACGGCGTGCTGCTGGACGGCACGGTGATCGTCACCGCCGGCGACTCGCCGCTGCTGACCGGGGCGACCCTGCGCCGGCTGGCCGACTCGCACGAGGCCCAGCAGAACGGGGTCACCGTGCTGACCGCCGTCGTGCCGGAGCCCTTCGGCTACGGCCGGATCCTGCGCGACGAGGACGGCACCGTCGCCTCGATCGTCGAGGAGCGGGACGCCAGCGACACCCAGCGCGCGATCGCCGAGATCAACTCGGGCGTCTTCGCCTTCGACGCCAAGCTGCTGGTCGAGGCGCTGGCCGAGCTCACCACGGACAACTCGCAGGGCGAGGAGTACCTGACCGACACCCTGGAGATCCTGCGCAAGGCCGGCCACCGGGTCGGCGCCGTGGTCGCCGAGGACCACCGGGACATCCTCGGCATCAACGACCGGGTCCAGCTGGCGCAGGCCCGGCGGCTGCTGAACGACCGCCTGCTGGAGCGGGCGATGCGGGCCGGCGTCACCGTGGTGGACCCGGCGACCACCTGGTTCGACGTGCAGGTGACCTACGAGCCGGACGCCGTGGTGCTCCCCAACACCCAGCTGCAGGGCGCCACCCACCTGGCCGAGGGCTGCGAGGTGGGCCCGAACTCGACCCTGAAGGACACCCTGATCGGCGCCGGCGCCCGTGTGAGCAACACCACGGCCGACCGCGCCGAGGTGGGCGAGCTGGCCACCGCCGGCCCGTACGCCTACCTGCGGCCGGGCGCGAAGCTGGCCCGCAAGGCGAAGGTCGGCACCTACGTCGAGGTGAAGAACTCCGAGCTGGGCGAGGGCGCCAAGGTGCCGCACCTGTCGTACATCGGCGACGCCACGATCGGCGAGGGCACCAACGTCGGCGCGGCCTCGGTCACCGTGAACTACGACGGCGTCAACAAGCACCGCACGGTCATCGGCGCGCACTGCCGGACCGGTTCGGACAACATGTTCATCGCCCCGGTGACCGTCGGCGACGGCGCCTACACCGCCGCGGGCTCGGTGATCACCTCCGACGTCCCGCCCGGCGCACTCGGCGTGAGCCGCGCGCACCAGCGCAACATCGAGGGCTGGGTGGAGCGCAAGCGCCCCGGGACCGCCTCGGCGCAGGCGGCGAAGGCGGCGACGGACGGGGCCCAGGAAGGCTGACGCGGCGGGCGGCGGTCCGAGGGGCGGTCCCGGGGCGGACGGTTTCTGCGCGGGCGCGTAACCTTGGGGACATACGTGCGCCACTGGGCTTACCGCCCGTGTCCAGGCGTACCGACATTTCCCCGACCCCGTACCGCGCGTGGGCCTCGCCTGCCCGCAACGGGTGAGGGGTTCAGCGTCCGCAAACGCGAGGAGACGGTGCAGTGAGCGGGATCACGACGTCGGGTGAGAAGAAACTGAAGCTCTTCTCCGGCCGTGCCCACCCGGAACTGGCGAAGGAGGTGGCCGCGGCGCTCGGGACCGAGCTGGTCCCCACCAAGGCCCTGGACTTCGCCAACGGTGAGATCTACGTCCGCTTCCTGGAGTCGGCCCGCGGCGCGGACTGCTTCGTGATGCAGAGCCACACGGCTCCCATCAACCAGTGGATCATGGAGCAGCTGATCATGATCGATGCTCTGAAGCGGGCCTCCGCCAAGAGCATCACCGCGATCCTGCCGTTCTACGGCTACGCCCGCCAGGACAAGAAGCACCTCGGCCGCGAGCCCATCTCGGCCCGCCTGGTCGCCGACCTGCTGCGCCAGGCCGGCGCCGACCGCCTGATGGCCGTGGACCTGCACACCGCGCAGATCCAGGGCTTCTTCGACGGCCCGGTGGACCACCTCTTCGCGCTGCCGATGCTGGCCGACTACATCGGCGAGAAGGTGGACCGCTCGAAGCTGACCGTCGTCTCCCCGGACGCCGGCCGGGTGAAGGTGGCCGACCAGTGGTGCGACCGCCTGGACGCCCCGCTGGCGATCATCCACAAGCGCCGCGACATGAGCCAGGCCAACACCATCCTGTCGGCCGAGGTCGTCGGTGACGTCGAGGGCCGGGTCTGCGTCCTGGTCGACGACATGATCGACACTGCCGGGACCATCTGCGCCGCGGCCGACGCGCTGTTCGAGAACGGCGCCTCGGACGTCCTGGTGGCGGCCACCCACGGTGTGCTCTCCGGCCCGGCCGCGGACCGCCTGAAGAACTCCCGGGTCAGCGAGTTCGTGTTCACCAACACGCTGCCCACCCCGGCGCAGCTCCAGCTGGACAAGATCACCACGCTGTCCATCGCCCCGTCGATCGCGGCCGCGATCCGCGAGGTGTTCGAGGAGGGTTCGGTCACGAGCCTCTTCGAGGGCGTGCACTGACGAAGCCCGCGCAGGCGGCCCCGGTCCCCCAGCGGGCCGGGGCCGCCGCCGATTTCGCGGCAGGCGGGGAGTGCGGTTAGACTCGTGAGACTGCTCGGCGAGGGATGCCGTGCGCCTGCTTGCCGGGTGCCCGCTCCGTGATCGACGCGCTGCCGGTGCCGGATTCCCGTCCGCCGGCAGGCCGTTGCCGCCGAGTGACCCCCGAACGTACTGAGGGTGTGGTCCCGGCGGTTTTTCGCGTTGCCTGCACCCCCGCGCCATCTTCCACGAGGAGTGCAGTCGTGTCCGAGATCCGTCTTGCCGCTGAGACCCGTACCGAGTTCGGCAAGGGTGCCGCCCGTCGCGCCCGCCGCGCCGGCTTCGTCCCCGGTGTCGTCTACGGCCACGGCCACGCCCCGGTTCACCTGAACCTGCCCGGCCACGACCTGATGATGGCCCTGAAGACCCCGAACGCCCTGCTGGTCGTGCCGATCGACGGCAAGGACGAGTACGTGCTGCCGAAGGCCGTCCAGCGCGAGGCCATCAAGCGTTCCATCGAGCACGTCGACCTGCTGCTGGTCAAGCGTGGCGAGAAGGTCACCGTCGAGGTCCCGGTCCACACCGAGGGCGAGCTGGCCCCCGGCGGCAACCTGCTGGAGCACGTCCTGCAGGCCCTGCCGATCGAGGCCGAGGCCACCCACCTGCCCGAGGCCGTCACCGTCTCGGTCGAGGGCCTGGAGGCCGGCGCCTCGATCCACGCCAAGGACATCGCCCTGCCGGCCGGCGTCGCGCTGGCCGTCGAGGCCGACGCCGTCGTGCTGCAGGTCATCGCCGCCCAGGCCGCCCCGGCCGAGGAGGAGGCCGCCGAGGCCGAGGGCGCCGAGGCCTGAGCCTCGTCGTACTGATCCGATCAGGGCCGCTGCCCCGGTCGCTCCCGCTGGAGCGGCCGGGGCAGCGGTGCGTCCGGGACGCGGCGTCCGCGGGGATGATGGCGTCGAGCACGAAGGCGAGGAGTGGGAGCACGATGGCGGACGAGTACGAGGGCCCCTGGCTGGTGGTCGGGCTGGGCAACCCGGGGGAGCAGTACGCCCGGAACCGGCACAACATCGGGTTCATGGTGGTGGACCTGCTGGCGCAGCGGATGGGCGCCAAGTTCAAGGCCCACAAGAGCCGGGCGCAGGTGGCCGAGGGACGGCTCGCGGGCAAGCGGGTGGTGCTGGCCAAGCCGATGACCTTCATGAACCTCTCCGGCGGCCCGGTGACGGCGCTGCGGGACTTCTACAAGGTGCCGGCCGCCGCGCTGATCGCCGTCCACGACGAGCTGGACGTCGACTACGCCGCGCTGCGGCTGAAGCTCGGCGGCGGGGACAACGGCCACAACGGGCTGAAGTCGATCACCAAGTCGCTGGGCCCGGACTACCACCGGGTGCGCTGCGGGATCGGCCGCCCGCCGGGCCGGATGGAGGTCGCGGACTTCGTGCTGAAGGACTTCTCCTCGACCGAGCGCAAGGAACTCGACTGGTTCGTGGACCGCTCGGCGGACGCGGTGGAGGCGCTGCTCTCCGAGGGACTGGAACGGGCCCAGGGGACGTACAACTCCTGAACGCCCGTCAACCGTCGCGCCGGGTACGCAACAGTCGTACAACGCTTGCCCGGCCGGACCGGAATCCGTGTGAGAACCCCGGACGGGATCGGATACCGTCGGGCCGGTACGCGAGCGAGTCCTGGGGGTTCTCGATGCGGAGTTTGCGTCCGGTCCGCCGACTGCGGCGGAACCGGGTGGTCCGGCTGAAGCAGCTCGGACGGAAGGTCGGTACGGCCGGTGCGCTGGGGGCGGCCGGAGTGCTGCTGTCCGGCGGTGCGGTCGCGCACGCGGACCCGGTGGCGGAGCCGGACCCGGCGGTCGCCCCGGAGCCGGCGGCGGCCCAGTTCGCGCCGGTGCTCGGCGAGTCGATGGGCCCCGACGCGGGGCTGCTGGCGGTCGGCGGCGGCCTGGTGGTCGCGGCCGGCGGCGCGGCGCTGTGGTTGAAGCGCAGGCGCGCGGGCGATTCCGCGGAGTAGGCGCGCGGCAGTTGACGAGTCCTCAGGGGCCGGAGTCCACGACGGTGGGCGACGGCCCCTTCGTCGTCCCCTTCCGTGCCCGTCCGTTGTCATCCGTTTCCGCCCGGCGGGGCGTCCTGAGGGTATGAAGCGCGAATCGATGCGCCCGGGGGGTTCCGGAGCAGACCCGTTCGACGAGTTCGTCGTGGCGCGGTACCAGGCCCTGCTGCGGGGGGCGTACCTGATCACCGGGGACGTCCACGACGCCCGGGACCTGCTGCACGACGCCCTGGCGCGGGTGTACCCGAAACGGTCGACGATCCGGGAGCCCGGGGCGGCCGAGGGGTACGTCCGCAGGACGATGGTCCGCACCCACGTCTCGCGGTGGCGGCGGACCAGGCGCGAGGTGCTCACGCCCGCCCCGCCGGACGGACCGGCGGTCCAGGAGGCCGAGCGGGACGGGCAGTTGGCGGCGGCACTGGCCGGGCTGCCCCGGCGGCAGCGGGCGGCGGTGGTGCTGCGGTACTACCTGGACCTCCCGGTGGCCCAGGTGGCGGTGGAGCTGGGGTGTTCGGCGGCCACGGCGAAGACCCACCTCGCGCGCGGGATCAAGGCGCTTCGACAGGAACTGGAACCGGCGAGGGAGATGGTGGGGCATGGCGGCTGAGCGGCCGGACGGGTTCGAGGAGGAACTGGTCGTCCGGCTCGGCGCGCGGGCCCGGGCGGTGGCCGGCAGCCCGCCGCTGGCGGCGCTGCGGGAGGCCGGGCGGCGGCGGGCGCGGTCCAGGCTGGTGGCGCGGTCGGTGGCGGGGGCGGCGGTGCTCGCGCTGGGCGTGGGCGCGCTGGCCGGGTGGGGCGGGGGCACGAGCGGGGCCGTACGGGGGTCGGCCCAGGTCGTGGGCGGGGGGTCGTTGTCACCGTCGCCCGGGACGGGGACCCGGCCGCCCGCCCCGGGGACGTCGCCGGGTTCGGTCACGTCGTCGTCGGCGGCGGACACGGCGGGTCCGCTGCTGGTCTGCCCGACCGGGCCGGCCTCGCTGCGGCTGCCGACCTGGGAGCAGGTGGCGTCGGCGACGACGTCCTCGCGACCGCCGTCCGGCCCGCCGTCGGGGCTGCCGTCGGGGCCGCCGTCGGGGCCGCCGCCGGTGTCGTCGACGACGCCTCCGCACCCGCCCTCCGCGGTGACCGGCACGAGCGGCGGGCCGGACGGTCGCGATCCGGTCACGGTGGCCGCCGACATCAGGAGGCTGGGCGCCGAGAAGTACCCCGACCACTACTTCGGGGTCTGCGAGGGGCTGCTGGACGACCGGGTGTACGTGATGCGGGTGCCGGGGTCCGACCTCGACGCCGTGGTGCTGGGCGCCGTGAGCCATTCCGGGGTCACGATCACCTTCGTGGACGTCCCGGGCTCACGCCGGCACTACCTGGCGCTGGCGCGGCGGATCACGGTCGAGGACGGCGGCTACTGGGCGGAGCGGGGGGTGAGCATCGCCGGGGTGACGGTCTCCGAGGACGGCGCCGGGGTGCTCGTGCACACCCCGCAGTACGCGACCGCCAAGGCCGACGTCCTGGCCCGCTACGGCCCGGAGGTGATCGAGGTGCGGCCGCGCGGCTGACCGGAACGCGCGGGGGCGGACGGCACGGGCCGTCCGCCCCCCGCGCGTTCCCGGATCAGCCGGTGTTGCGCAGGCCGGCGGCGATGCCGTTGACGGTGAGCAGCAGCGCGCGGGCGCGCAGCGGGTCGTCGGGGCGGCCGGCCTCGGTCTCCTCGCGCTGGCGGCGCAGCAGCGCGACCTGGAGGTAGGAGATCGGGTCGAGGTAGGCGTCGCGGACGGCGAAGGTCTGCTTCAGCACCGGGTTGTGCTCCAGCAGTTCGCTCTCGCCGGTGAGCCGGAGCACCTCGCGCAGGGTGAGCGCGTGCTCGTCCTTGATCTGGTCGAAGACGTGGCGCAGTTCGCCGGGCACCAGCTGCTCGACGTAGTGGCGGGCGATCCGCAGGTCGGTCTTGGCCAGCGTCATGGCGACGTTGGACAGGAAGTTGCGGAAGAAGTGCCACTCGCCGTACATCTCGTCCAGCACGTCGCCGAGGCCGGCCGCGCGGGCGGCGGCGAGGCCGGAGCCGACGCCGTACCAGCCGGGGACGATCTGACGGGACTGGGTCCAGCCGAACACCCACGGGATGGCCCGCAGGCCGTCCAGACCCGCACCGGAGTCGGGGCGGCGGGACGGGCGGGAGCCCAGGTGCAGCGAGGCGAGCTGGTCGACCGGGGTGGAGGCGAAGAAGTACTTCGGCAGGTCCTCCTGCTCGACCAGGCCGCGGTAGGCGGTGTGGGCGGCCTCGGAGACCCGGTCCATCGCGGCGTCCCAGCGGGCCAGCGACTCGGGGGCCTGGCGCGGGGCGGTGTGCAGCGCGGAGGCGGAGAGGGTGGCGGAGAGGGTCAGCTCCAGGTTCTCCCGGGCGAGGGAGGGGAGCAGGTACTTGTCGGAGATGACCTCGCCCTGCTCGGTGACCTTGATCTCGCCCTCCAGGGTGCCCCAGGGCTGGGCCAGGATGGCCTCGTGCGAGGGGCCGCCGCCGCGGCCGACGGTGCCGCCGCGGCCGTGGAAGAGGCGCAGCCGGATGCCGTAGCGGTGGGCCACGTCGCGCAGCCGGCGCTGGGCGCGGTGGATCTCCCACTGGGAGGTGGTGATGCCGCCGAACTTGGAGGAGTCGGAGTAGCCGAGCATGACCTCCTGGACGTCGCCGCGCAGCGAGACGAGCAGCCGGTAGGAGGGGTCGGAGAGCATCTCGTCGAGGATGCGGTCGGCCTGCTGGAGCTCGTCGGTGGTCTCCAGCAGCGGCACGATGCCGATCTTGGCGATCCCGGCGTGCAGGTCGATCAGGCCGGCCTCGCGGGCCAGGACGGTGGCGGCGAAGACGTCGTCGGCGCCCTGGCACATCGAGATGATGTAGCTCTCGACGATCTCGTCGCCGAAGCGCTCGAAGCCCTCGCGGATGGTGTTGAAGACGCCGAGGGTCTTGGTGCCGGCCTCGTCCAGCGGGGCCGGGGTGGGCGCGAGCGGGCGGCGCGAGCGGAGCTCCTTGGCGAGCAGCTTCTGCCGGTACTCGCGGGGCATGTCGGCGTAGCGCCAGGCCTCCTCGCCGAGGCGGTCGAAGAGCTGGCCGAGGGCGTGGTGGTGCGCCTCGGCGTGCTCGCGCACGTCCATGGTGGCGAGCTGGAGGCCGAAGGCCTCGACGGTGCGGATGGCGCGGGCGAGCCGGCCGTCGGCGATCAGCTCGCCGCGGTGGGCGCGCAGGGAGTCCTGGATGAGCCGCAGGTCGGCGATGAGTTCGCGGGTGCCGAGGTAGTCGCGGCCCGGGACGTGCGGGGTGCCGCCGGCCAGGCGCTCGCGGGTGTTCTCCAGCTTGAGCCGGATGCAGGTGGCCTTGAGGCGGTAGGGCTCCTCGGCGTTCATCCGCTTGTAGCGCGGGCTGAGTTCGGGGAGCAGGTGCAGGTCGGTGTTGAGCGAGGCGAGCAGCTCGACCGAGGCGCCGGCCAGCCGCTCGGAGGTGGAGAGGGTGTTGCGCAGGTCGTCGATGGCGGCCAGCGCGTCCTTGATGCCGTACTCGTGCTGGAGGTTGAGGACGTCCCAGGTGACCTGCGGGGTGACGTTGGGGTTGCCGTCGCGGTCGCCGCCGATCCAGGTGCCGAAGGTGAGCGGGCGGACGCCGTCGGGCAGGGTGAGGCCGACCCGGGCGAGTTCCTCGTGCAGCTCTTCGAGGACCTCGGGGACGGCCTCGCGGTAGAGCTCGTCCAGGTAGTAGACGGCGTTGCGGGCCTCGTCCGTGGGCTCGGGACGGGCGATGCGCAGTTCGTCGGTCTGCCAGAGCAGGTCGATGACCTCGGCGAGGCGGCGGTCGGCGGAGCGCTTGGCGCTGCTGGTGCGGGCCGGGCCGGCGGCGACGAGTCCGGAGGCGAGCTCCTCGCGGTGGATGCGGTCGAGGAGTTCGCCGATCCGGCGCAGCTTGTTGAGGACGCTGCGGCGGGCGGCCTCGGTGGGGTGCGCGGTGAAGACCGGACGGACCGCGAGGTGGGCCAGGGTGTCCTCGAGGTTCTTGGGGTCGGCCTCGGCGAGCTGGTCGGCGGTCTGCGCGAGCAGCGAGCCCTCGCGGGCGCGGCGGGTGGCGAACTCGCGGCCGCGGTGCACCTGCTCGGTGACGTTGGCGAGGTGGAAGTAGGTGGAGAAGGCCCGGACCAGCTTGGCGGCGGTGTCCAGGTCGATGTCGGAGAGGAGTTCGGCGGTGGCCTCGCCGTCGGTGCGGCTGAGCAGGCGGACCTGTTCGACCAGGCCCAGCAGCTGCGGGCCCTCCTGGCGGACCAGCGTCTCGCCGAGCAGGTCGCCGAGGCGGCGGATGTCCGCGCGCAGGGCGGTGTTGTCGGCGATCGCGCCGGCTGCGACGCCGGGGCTGTCCGCCGGGGTGGGGACCGGAGCGGTCACGGCTGGCTCCCTGTGGTGGTGGGGTTCGGCAACGGCTCATCGTCACAGGTCCGCCCGCGTGTGGCGGTTGTGGCGCGTGCGGACCGCGCTGTCCGACGCGATCAGCATAGGCGTCGCGACGGTCACTGTCCGAGACGTGGCCGGATGGCGGACAGAGCTGCCGAGCGGCCCATGTGGTCTGGACCACTTGGCGGACCGGGAAGGTGTGCCGGACAATCCCGGTGGGGAGGGGTGGGGGTTGCCGCATAGTCTGTCGGGCATGAGCAAGTCGCCTGGGGAGCGCGCGCAGGACCGGTCGTTCTGGTGGTGGGAGCGGCCGCGCAGCGCCCTCCTGGACATCGGGCTGGCCCTGCTCGCCGCGCTGGAGTGCTCGGTCAGCACGATCGCCTTCCTGTCGGCGCGGATCGACCTGGGCGTGGCGGGCGAGACCGGGATCGCGGTGCTCGGCACGCTGGCCGGCGGCTCGCTGGTGCTGCGCCGTCGCTGGCCGGCCGTCCCGGTGCTGGTCACCCTGCTCGTGATGCCCGGGATGCTCGGCGTGCTGCTGCTGGTGGTGGCGCTGTACACGCTGGCGGAGACCTGGGAGTGGCCCTCGCGGCGGCTGCGGGTGGTGGCGCTGTCCGCGCTGGCCTTCGCCGAGGCGGTCGCCGTGATGATGGTGTCGATGCTGACCCCCGACGATCCGACGGTGGAGCAACCGCCGTTGTGGGGGCAGGTGCTGATCGCGGTCCTGGTGGCGGTCGGGCTGACCGTCCCCCCGGTGGTGACCGGCCTGTACGTGGGCGCGCGGCGGCGCCTGATCGAGTCGCTCAAGGACCGCGCGCACGGCCTGGAGACCGAGCTGGACCTGCTCGCCGAGCAGGCGCAGGAGCGCGCCCGCCGGGCCCGGCTGGAGGAGCGCACCCGGATCGCCCGGGAGATGCACGACGTGGTCGCGCACCGGGTGTCGCTGATGGTGGTGCACGCCGGCGCGCTGGAGCGGATCGCCGTCAAGGACCCGGAGAAGGCCGCGCAGAGCGCCAAGTTGATGGGCGAGGTGGGCCGGCAGGCGCTGAACGAGCTGCGCGAGATCCTCGGCGTGCTGCGGATGGACGACGAGCGGCCGCCGGAGCCGGACTCGCTGGCCGGGCTGCCGCGGCTGGTGGACCAGTCCCGGGCGGCCGGGATGGCGGTGACGCTGACGGTCAGCGGCAGCCGGCAGGAGTTCACCGGCGAGGCCGAGCAGACCGCCTACCGGGTCGTCCAGGAGGGGCTGACCAACGCGCACAAGCACGCGGGCGGCGCACAGGTGTCCGTCCTGCTGGCGTACGCGCCGAACGGGGTGCGGGTGAGCGTGGTGAACGCCTGCCCGGGCGGGGAGCGCGGCGCGGCCCAGCTGCCCAGCGGGGGGAACGGGCTGGTCGGCATGCGGGAGCGGGTGATCGCGCTGGGCGGCACCTTCTCGTCCGGACCGGAGGCGGACGGCGGGTTCCGGGTCGAGGCGGTGCTGCCGTCCCGGCTGGCGGTCCGGGCCGAGAAGCTGAGGTAGCCGCGGCCGCGGCCCGTCCGCTCCTCCGGCCCCTCCTACTCCTCCGCGGTGCGCAGCCGTTCCGGCGCGGTGCCGAGGACCAGGGCGGTGATCGCCTGGTCGATGCCGTGGCCGAGGAACCACTCGCCGGTGTGGTCCAGGCTGTAGACCCGGCCCTCCTCGTCGACGGCCAGCAGGGCCTGCCCGTACGCCTCCTCGCCGAGCGGGGCGACCTGGGTGCCCAGGGCCCGGCCCAGGTCGTGCAGGGTGCGCGGCTGGTGCAGGCCGCACAGCGGGTCGATCAGGAACGGGGTGCGGGCCAGCTGGCGGCCCGGACCGGACAGGTCGAAGGCGAGGGCGCCGAACTCGGCCCACGCCTCCACCGCCGCCGGGAACACCGCGTGCGCCACGCCGGTGGGAGCGCCGTACCCGACCAGGGTGTCGGCCCACTCCTCGGCTTGCTGGATCTGCCAGCGGCCGGGGTGCCAGCCGGCCGCCTTGAGCTCGGCGGCGACGTCGGCGGGGAAGCGCGGGCGGGTCCGCCCGAGGGTGCCGGTGGCGCCGCCGGCGGAGCCGTCGGAGGCGGCCAGGGTGGTCGGCGGCGGCGGGGGCGGGCTGGGCGGGTTCAGGGCGGACTCCAGGGATCGGGGACGGGGGACGGGGCCGGGCCGGTGTTGGGCCGGTCAGCGGGCGGGCGGCCCGACGGCGACGCTCTGCACGGTGAAGTGCTCCAGCATCGGGACGCAGGAGCGGCACGGCGGGGCGTGGGTGCCGTGCGCAGGATCGCCCTCCTCGCGGATCCGGACGGTCGTCATCCGGGAGCCCTTGAGCGCCTTGCGGGCCTCGTGCAGCGTCATCGGCTTGCGGGCGGCGCGCTTGGAGCGCCGGCCGTCGACCGAGGTCAGGTACTGGGAGAGCAGGACGGCCTCCGGGCAGCGGCCGGTGAACCGCTCGCGGGCCTCCAGCGGCAGGGTGTCCAGGAAGCCGGTGACCAGGTGGTGCAGGACCGGACGGCGGGCGTCCTTGCCGCCCGCCAGGGTGTGCACTTCGCCGCCCTTGAGCGACAGCGCGGCGGCGACGGCGGGCAGCAGGCTGTCCCGGTGGTGGCGCAGCACGGGCGGGTCCGCCGGCTCACCGGTGGTCATCCGTCGTCCTCCTCCTTGTCACCCGGCGTCCGCCGGGGTGGCCTTGCCGTTCCGGGCAAGCCTGTCAAACGACACCGACATCCGTACAACCGGGGTGCGGAGGCGGCGGATACCGGGCGGATCGGACGGTCGGTCACCCGATGCTGGCCGAATGTGTGCGCCGTCGTCACGACATATCCGCTGATTCACCGAAAACGTTCCCGGGTCGAGACGGCGGCCGGTACCGTCCCGGCCGCGTGCCGGGGGAGGCGGGCGGCCGCCGGGGCCTCCGTCGGCGGGGCCGACTCCGGTGCCCGCGCCGGGCGTTGGGCGCCCGGCGGTGAGCCGGTCCGTCGGGGCGGTGGTTCCGCAAAGGCGGGGGTCCGCCCCTCGGAGGGACCCCCTAGGCTGGTGCCCAGCAAGCACCGAGTATTTGCAGCAGCCAGTGGGGGCTCCCAGATGACGACAGGTCGGCCCGGCGTCGCCGCCGCACCGAACGCGGCGTACGCAGGTCAGGTGGTGCAGTTCCCGGATCCGGTCCGTGCCGAGCGACACCCCGGCGGGGTCCGCGTGGACGAGTACGGCTACCCGGACTTCGGCCCGTACGCCGCCGCGGCGGCCGAGGTCGCGGACCCGCCCGAGGGCTTCGGCGTGGACGAACTGCGGCTGACCGACTACGTCTCGGCCAACGCCGCGCTCTACACCCAGGGCCACCCGCTCTGGGCCGACCTGGAGACCGCCGTGGCCACGCCGCCCGGCTGGACCTGGCACCACGCGGTCGGCCGGGCCGCCCCCGGCTGGCGGCGGATGGAGCTCGTCCCGGTCGAGGTCAAGGCCCTGCTGCGGCACCACGCCGGCCTGGCGACCTCCGCCGCCGACCACAACCGCCGCGGCACCCGCCCGCTGCAGGAGCGCCGGGCCGTCCACTTCTCCCTGGCCAAGGACGGCGGCGACCCGATCGGCGTCCCCGAGGACCTGGTGCAGCGCGCCGAGGAGCGCCTCGGCTACCGGCTGCCCGGCGCCTACCGCACCTTCCTCAAGCTGGGCGGCGGCCGCGCCCCGGTCGGGGTGGCGCTGGACACCGAGCTCGGGCTGCTGCTCGACCAGCCGTTCCTCACCCTCACGGAGGAGTACGGCACCGAGGACGTCGTGTACGCCAACAAGTGCCTGCGCGACCACCTCACCAAGGACTACCTGGGCATCGCCTACGCGCAGGGCGGCCTGGTCGCGCTCAAGGTGCGCGGCGAGCGGACCGGCTCGGTCTGGTTCCACCTCTACGACGACGCCCGCGACACCGGCGCCCCGGAGGCCCCCGAGGACCGCCTCGCCCGGCTGCTGCTGCCCTGCGGCGAGGACTTCGACGCCTTCCTGCTGCGGCTGGCCGGCAGCCCGCCGGAGCTGGAGACGGTCGCGGAGCTGATGGTGGACGGCGGGTTCGCCCGGGCCGTCCCGGTGGGCTGATGCGCGGCGTCGCGGTGAGCGGGTCGCCGGGGACGACCGAGGTGGTCGCGGTGGTGCTGGTGGAACGGGGGACGACGAGGATGCGGACAGGGGTGAACCGGGCGTGGTGACGTACGCGCAGGCGCAGGAGCTCGCCGAGGAGTGGATCAACGGCGGGGTGCCGCGCTCGCAGCAGCGCGAGGTGCGGGTCCGGGAGTTCGACCTGGGCTTCGTCTGCTGGGCGATGCCGCCCGGGGGCGGGGACGGGGCCGTCGGGGCGGACGCCTCGGGTTCGGGCTCCGGCTCGGGCGCTCCGGGTTCGGGTGAGGCGCGGCTGGTGATCGCCCGGGACTCGGGCGCCAGCTCGCTCTGGCCCGCGCTGCCCGTCAACGAGGTGGTCCGGCAGTACGAGGAGATCTACGGGCGGCCGGTCGCGGCCAACCCGGCCGGTGCGGCGAAGCCCGCGCCCGGGCCGGTGGAGGCGACCTCCTTCCTGCTCAGCCCGCCGCAGTGGCTGCAGGAGGCGGGGGCCGCGGCGATCGCGGCGGAGGCGGAGCGCCTGGGGGCCGGTTCGGCCGCCGCGCCCGCGCCTGCCCCGGTGCCTGCTGCCGCGCCCGCGCCGGTGCCCGCCGCTGCGCCCGCGCCGGTGGCCGCCGAGGACCCGTTCGCGCCTCCGGTGCCGCCCGCGCCCGCCGTGCTGACCGAGCCCCCGGTCTCCGACCGGCCCGCCGGGGACGCGCCGACCATGCTCGCCCCGCCGCCCGGCCACGGCGAGCCGGTCATCGCGCCGCCGCAGCCGGGGACGGCCGTTCCCCTTCCGCCGCCGGTCGAGCCCGTCGCCCCGTTCGCGCCGCCGGCCGGCGCCGAGGCGGCGACCGTCCTGATGCCCGACGGTCTGCGGACCACCGGCTCGGACCTGCCCGACGCGCCCGCGCCCGCCGGTGCCGAGGCCGCGACCATGCTGATGCCGCCGACGAGTGGCGGTCACGGCATGCCCCCGGTCCCGCCGTCCGGCGCCCAGCCGCCGGCCGCGGCGCCGGCCCAGGCCCCCGTGCCTGCCCCGGCCGCCGAGCCGGCGCCGACGCTGCTCGCCCCGCCGGACGCCATGCCCGGGCTGATGGGCCTGCCGGGTGCTCCGGGCACCCCGCCCGGTCCGCCCGCGGGTGGTGCCCCGGTGGAGCACGCGCCGACCATGCTGGCCCCGCCCGGTGGCGTGCCGGGTCTCGCCGGTCTGCCGGGTGCTCCGGGCACCCCGCCCGGTCCGCCCGCCGGTGGGGCGCCGGTGGAGCACGCGCCCACCATGCTGGCCCCGCCCGGTGGCGTGCCGGGCCTCGCCGGCCTGCCCGGCGCCCCGGAGGCGGGAACGCCCGCCGGCGGCGCGCCGCAGGGCGGCCTGGGCCGCAACCCGGGCTCGGCCCCGCCCCCGCCCCCGCCGGCCGCCCTGCGCGGTGGCGCCGCGGGCGCGTCCGGTGCGGGCGCCGCCTCCGGCGGCCTGGGCCGCAACCCCGGTTCGGCCCCGCCGCCGCCCCCGCCCGCCGGGCTGAAGCACACCCCGGGCTCCGGCACGCCCGTCGGCGGCCCCGGCGGTCGTTCGGCCGGTTCCACGCCGCCGCCCCCGCCGCCGGCGGGCCTGCGCGGTGGCGAGGCCCCGGCCCCGCAGGGCACGCCGGCCGGCGGCACCCCCTCGGCCGGGATGGCGTACGAGGCGACCCAGCTGGCCGGTGCGATCGACCCGGCGCTGCTGGGCGCCCCGGCGGACCCGGGCACCCCGCCGTCCGGCGGCCCCGCCGTCCCGCCGCCGCCCGGTGGTCCGGCGGCCCCGGCCGCGCCCGCGGCCGGCTACGGCTACCCGAACGCGGGCGGCCCCGCCGGGGTCGTCCCCCCGGCGGCGGTGACCGGCCCGCCGCAGGCCGCACCGGTGCCCCCCGGGGTCCCCGCGGTCGGCCCGGGCTACTTCGCCGCGCTCAGCTACCGGGGCCCGGACGGGTCGGAGCAGAAGCTGCTGCACCGCAGCGAGCCCGGCACCCCGCACCCGGAGTGGAAGATCCTGCAGGACCTGCGCCGGCTCAACGTGCCGCCGGAGCAGGTGCTGGAGCTCTACACCGAGCTGGAGTCGTGCGATCTGCCGGGCGGCTACTGCAACCGCATGATCGCCGCGTCCTGGCCGAACGTCCGGCTCACCCACACCGCCCCGTACGGCCGGGACCACGCGTCCCGGCAGGCCGGGATGGCCGAGCTGCTCGACCACCTGGACGAGCTGCACCAGCTGGCCTCCGGCGCCCAGCGGGTCCGCCCGTTCCGGGTGCCGCTGCCCGTGCCCGGGACGGTCCAGGCGCTGCCGCCGCTCCCGCCGCAGCAGCTCGCGCAGGAGGTCGGCGCCGCCTTCGGGCAGAACGTGTTCCGCTACGAGCAGCGCGCCGTCTCCCGCCAGGGCGTGCCCGAGCCGGTGTCGCAGAGCCTGATGTGGGCCGGGCTGCCGCGCGACTTCGGGCCGTTCTTCTGGGCCCAGGCGCAGGAGGGCCGCCCGATCCCGACGCTCGCCGAGCTGGCCGCCGAGCGCGGCCTGTCCGGCGGCCCGGACTTCGGCGGCTACCTGGTGCTCGGCAACGACTACGGCCGCCAGCTGTGCGTCCAGTACGGCACCGCGAACGTGGTCGCCGTGGACATCGGTGGAACCGGGCAGCCGCCCCGGTTCGTCAACAGCGGTGTACCGGAGTTCGTCCGCGCGCTGGCCCTGCTGGGCCGGATGTGGCGGCTGCGGTACGGGCTGACGCCGGACCAGGCCGGTCGCTGGACGACCGACTTCCAGGCCCAGCTCGCCGCGATCGACCCGGCGGCCCTGCAGAACGCGGACACCTGGTGGGCCGTGCTGCTGGAGCAGTTCTGGGACGGTCTGCTGTAGCGGACCGTCGTGGATCCTCGCAGGTGGGGAGGGGTCGTTCCGGTGTCCGGGACGGCCCCTCCGGCATACCGCCGCCGCTGTGCCTCGTTGGGGTTTCGCCCAGATCTGCGCAAAATAGGTCAAGAGGATGGGTCTATTCGTCCCGTCCTCGACGTATTCCGGTCCGCACGACGACCGAATCCGGCCCCGGGCTCCGAACCGGTTCCGGATCCGGCCGTTCCGTCCGATCATGGGCTCCGCAGCCCGCGACACGAGGGGAAGAGCCCATGAGCGACGCCGTCCCCCAGAACGGCTTCACCCAGGCCCGGCGCGGCTACGCGCCCGATCAGGTCGAGCGAGCCCTCGCCGCGCTCACCGCGCAGCGCGACGAGGCGTGGGAACGGCTGAGCGTCCTCGGCGCCGGCATCCGGCAGATGGAGGCCCGGCTGGCCGACATCCGCCGGGCCGCCGACGAGGCCCCGGAGCCCGACTACCAGGTGCTCAGCGAGGAGGCCGCGGCCCTGGCCGTGATGGCCGAGAACGAGGGGCGCGCCGTCCGGGAGAAGGCCGAGCGCTTCGCCGAGGACCTGCGGGACGAGGTCTACGAGGCCGGGCAGGCGGCCGACCGGGCCGCCAAGGAGTACGCCACCACCACCCGCACCGAGGCCGACGCCGCGGCCCGCCGCACCGAGGAGCGCACCCGCGCCGAGGCCGAGGGCATCCGCGCCGACGCCGACCGGGAGAGCCGCGCCGCCCGGGACGCCGCCACCGCGTACGCCGCCAAGGTGCGGGTCGCCGCCGCCGAGGCCGGCGAGCAGGCCGAGGCCGAGCTGGCCGCCCGGCGCCGCAAGGCCGACGAGGCCTTCGCCGCGCTCCAGGCCCAGGCCGACGCCGAGGACGCCGAGGTCTCCGCGACCGCGGAGCGCCGGCTCAAGGAGGCGGAGCAGCACCGCGAGACCGTGCTGAACCAGATCAAGCAGCTGGAGACGGACGCCCAGGCCAAGGCCGACCAGCTGATCGAGCAGGCCCGCCGGGAGGCCGAGAAGATCAACGCGGCGAGCGAGCGGGAGCACCGCGAGTTCGACACCCGGCTGGAGACGGTGCAGCAGCACCTGGACCACATCAAGGCCACGCTGGCCTCGCTCACCGGGGCGGCGGTCGGCCAGATCGAGCCCGCGGTGGCCGCGGCGGCGGCTTCGCCCGCTTCGGCGGATCCGGAGCCGACTGACGCGGGTTCGGCCGGCTCGGGTTCGGTGGATCCGGACTCGGTGGGCCCGGGTCGGGCTCCGGTGGACGCGGTCGCCGACGCGGCTCCGCCGGACTCGGAGGCGGACACCGGGGAGATCCCGGTGGAGAACCTGCGGAAGGCTTCGGCGAAGGTCGCGGCTCCCGCGCTGACGAAGCTGACGAAGGACAAGGCCACGGCGGTGCTGCGGGCGCCGGTGATCGGCGGGGGCGCTGCCTCGGCGGCCGCCAAGGCATCCGGTGAGGCGTCCGGCGAGGGCGTGGTGACCGGTCCGGTCGCTCCGGTGGCCGTCCCGCCGAAGCCCGCTTCGCCGCCTGCCGCTCCGCCCGCCGCGCCGTCCGAGGCGGTGGCCGGTGCGGAGAACGGCGCCGAGCAGGAGCCGGAGGACGAGACCCGGATCATCCCGAAGATCATCATCGTGGACGACGGCAGCGACTACGCGACCCCCAACACCGTGAGCTACCGACGCCGTTGACGGAACGCCCGGCCGGCCCCCGCGGGGCGGCTGGTTCCGCGTCCCGGGCCCTGACCGCCACCGGCGGTCAGGGCCTCGGCGTTTCCCGGTGGTGACGGCTGGCACGTGGTTCGCCCCGCGGCCGCGGGCGGAGCGGGCGTGGACGTCCGGAGCCCGGACGGAACGGCGCGGACGGCCGGTGAGGGCGCGCGGGCGGGAGAACGAAGTAGGCCGAGACCCGTGGCGCCCTCCAGGAAAGGGCGCCACGGTTCCCGGCGCTTGGGCGGGCGCCCCCACCCAGGGTCGCCCGGCCTCGCACCTCCGACCCCCATCGGGGGTGCGACAGTGCCGCCACAGCCATCCCCCACGGTTGGGTGCGACGGGCACGTCCACCATGGTGCGCGATCTCCATGGACGGCCAGTGACAGGAGTATGTCCAGTTCGTGGCGGATAGCCGTGCCCGGACCGGCCCCCGCGGCTGGCTGGTTCGTCCACCGGTCGGTCCGGTGTTCCGTCCAGTGGTTCGTCCCCGCTCCGGACGGGGATCCGTGCCCGCCGAGGGCGCGGCGCGGACGTGTCACCGGCGGGGCGCGGACGGCGGTCCGTCCTCGCCCGGCCCCGCCGGGGCCGTACGCCGCGTGCCTGTCCGTGCCGCGGCGTAGGCTGGAGACCCCCGGCCGCTCGGCGTGCCGGGCCGTTCGCGTTGCCCTGGCGGCCCTCGCCGCCCGGGGGCAGCTCCAGCCACGGGACGAAGAAGAGACCCCAGATGAGCCTGACCGGACTGCTCGATGTCGTCGCGCGGGACGCGGCGCTCGCCGAGGCGATCGAGGCGGCCACCGCCACCGGAGCCGCGGCCGGCGGACGCCGCCACCTGGACCTGGTCGGACCGCCCGCCGCCAGGCCCTTCGCCATCGCCGCGCTGGCCCGGGCGCTCGCCGGGCAGGCCGCCGGGGACCGGGGCCGCCCGGTGCTCGCCGTCACCGCGACCGGCCGGGAGGCCGAGGACCTGGCCGCCTCGCTGCGCTCGCTGCTGCCCCCCGACGCCGTCGCCGAGTACCCGGCCTGGGAGACCCTGCCGCACGAGCGGCTGTCGCCCCGCTCGGACACCGTCGGCCGCCGGCTGGCCGTACTGCGCCGGATCGTGCACCCGCGGGCGGACGACCCGGCGGCCGGGCCGGTCCAGGTGGTCGTCGCCCCGGTCCGCTCGGTGCTGCAGCCGCAGGTCAAGGGGCTGGCCGAGCTGGAGCCGGTGGCGGTGCGGCGCGGGGAGTCCCACGACCTGGAGGAGGTGGCCCGCCGGCTCGCCGCAGCCGCCTACGCCCGGGTCGAACTGGTCGAGAAGCGCGGCGAGTTCGCCGTCCGCGGCGGCATCCTGGACGTCTTCCCACCGACCGAGGAGCACCCGCTGCGGGTGGAGTTCTGGGGCGACGAGGTCGAGGAGATCCGGTACTTCAAGGTCGCCGACCAGCGCTCGCTGGAGATCGCCGAGCACGGCCTGTGGGCGCCGCCCTGTCGCGAACTGCTGCTCACCGACGAGGTGCGGGCGCGGGCCGCCGAGCTGGCCGCCGAGCACCCGGGGCTGGCCGAGATCCTGGACAAGATCGCCGAGGGCATCGCGGTCGAGGGCATGGAGTCGCTGGCACCGGTGCTGGTGGACGACATGGAGCTGCTGCTCGACGTGCTGCCGCTCGGCTCCGTCACGGTGGTCTGCGACCCGGAGCGGGTCCGGACCCGGGCCGCCGACCTGGTGGCGACCAGCCAGGAGTTCCTGCACGCCTCCTGGGTCGCGGCCGCGGCCGGCGGGGACCGGCCGATCGACCTGGAGGCGATCGACGTCTCCGCCGCCTCGCTGCGCTCGCTCGCCGAGGTGCGCGAGCACGCCGACGAGATCGGACTGCCCTGGTGGTCCGTCAGCCCGTTCGCGACCAGCGAGTCGACGGTGGACGGCATCCTGGAGTTCGACGCCAACACGCTGACCCTCGGCATGCACGCCGTCGAGGCCTACCGGGGCGACACCGCCCGGGCGATCGCCGACGCCAAGGAGCGGCTGGCCGCCGACTGGCGGGTGGTCATGGTGACCGAGGGCCACGGGCCGGCCTCACGGCTCGCCGAGGTGCTGGGCAACGAGGGCATCCCGGCCCGCCTGGTCGCCGACCTCGCCGAGGCGCCCACCCGGGACGTCGTCTACGTCTCCTGCGGCTCGATCGAGCACGGCTTCGTGGACGAGGCGCTGAAGCTCACCGTCATCACCGAGACCGACCTGTCCGGCCAGAAGTCCTCCACCAAGGACATGCGCCGGATGCCCTCGCGCCGCCGCAACGCCATCGACCCGCTGGCGCTCGTCGCCGGCGACTACGTCGTCCACGAGGCGCACGGCGTCGGCAAGTACGTGGAGATGGTGCAGCGCACGGTCCAGGGCGCCACCCGTGAGTACCTGGTGCTGGAGTACGCCCCGGCCAAGCGCGGCCACCCCGGCGACCGGCTGTTCGTGCCGACCGACCAGCTCGACCAGGTCACCAAGTACGTCGGCGGCGAGGCCCCGACGCTGCACCGGCTCGGCGGCGCGGACTGGGCGAAGACCAAGCAGCGGGCCAAGAAGGCGGTCAAGGAGATCGCCGCCGACCTGATCAAGCTGTACTCGGCGCGGATGGCCGCCCCCGGCCACACCTTCGGCCCGGACACCCCGTGGCAGCGCGAGCTGGAGGACGCCTTCCCGTACGCGGAGACCCCGGACCAGCTGACCACCATCGCCGAGGTCAAGTCCGACATGGAGAAGTCCGTCCCGATGGACCGGCTGATCTGCGGCGACGTCGGCTACGGCAAGACCGAGATCGCCGTACGGGCCGCCTTCAAGGCCGTCCAGGACGGCAAGCAGGTGGCGGTGCTGGTGCCGACCACGCTGCTGGTGCAGCAGCACTTCTCGACCTTCGCCGAGCGGTACGCCAACTTCCCGGTGACGGTGAAGGCGCTGTCCCGCTTCCAGACCGACAGCGAGGCCAAGGCCGTCCTGGAGGGGCTGTTCGAGGGCTCGGTGGACGTCGTCATCGGCACCCACCGGCTGTTCTCCTCGGAGACCAGGTTCAAGGACCTCGGCCTGGTCATCGTGGACGAGGAGCAGCGGTTCGGCGTCGAGCACAAGGAGCAGCTGAAGAAGCTGCGCGCCAACGTGGACGTGCTCACCATGTCCGCGACCCCGATCCCGCGCACCCTGGAGATGGCGGTCACCGGCATCCGGGAGATGTCCACCATCACCACCCCGCCGGAGGAGCGGCACCCGGTGCTGACCTTCGTCGGACCGTACGACGAGAAGCAGATCTCGGCCGCGATCCGGCGTGAACTCCTGCGCGAGGGCCAGGTGTTCTACATCCACAACCGGGTGGAGTCGATCGACAAGGCGGCCGCAAGGCTGAAGGACCTGGTGCCCGAGGCGCGGATCGCCACCGCGCACGGGCAGATGGGGGAGACCCAGCTGGAGAAGGTCGTCGTCGACTTCTGGGAGAAGGAGTTCGACGTCCTGGTGTCGACCACGATCGTGGAGTCCGGCATCGACATCTCCAACGCCAACACCCTGATCGTCGAGCGCGGTGACACCTTCGGCCTCTCCCAGCTGCACCAGCTGCGCGGCCGGGTCGGGCGCGGCCGCGAGCGCGGATACGCGTACATGCTGTACCCGCCGGAGAAGCCGCTCACCGAGACCGCGCACGAGCGCCTGGCCACCATCGCCCAGCACACCGAGATGGGCGCCGGCATGTACGTCGCGATGAAGGACCTGGAGATCCGCGGCGCCGGCAACCTGCTCGGCGGCGAGCAGTCCGGGCACATCGCGGGCGTCGGCTTCGACCTCTACATGCGGATGGTCGGCGAGGCGGTGGCCGAGTTCCGCGAGTCCCTGGCGAGCGGCGGGGAGCCGGAGGAGGAGCCGCTGGAGGTGAAGATCGAGCTGCCGGTCGACGCGCACGTGCCGCACGACTACGCGCCCGGCGAGCGGCTGCGACTGCAGGCGTACCGCTCGATCGCGGCGGTCAACTCGGAGGACGACATCAAGCAGGTCCGCGACGAACTCGTGGACCGCTACGGCAAGTTGCCCGAGCCGGTGGAGAACCTGCTGCTGGTCGCCGCGCTGCGGCTGTACGCCCGGCGGTGCGGCATCTCGGACATCACCCTGCAGGGCTCCAACGTCCGCTTCGGGCCGGTGGAGCTGCGGGAGTCCCAGCAGCTGCGGCTGAACCGGCTCTACCCGCGCAGCCAGGTCAAGGCGGCGGCCCAGCAGCTGCTGGTGCCACGGCCGAGCACCGGGCGGATCGGCGGCAAGCCGCTGGTCGGCCGGGAACTGCTGGGCTGGTGCCGGGAGTTCCTGTCGGCCATGTTCGACGACCTGGCGGGGGCGAAGAAGTAGCACCGTCCCCGGGCGGTCCACGGCGGTCCACGGCGGTCCCGGGCTCCGGCCCGGGGCCGCCGTTGCCGCGTTCCGGGCAGGGCCCGTCGGCCGGTGAGCCCGTCGCAGCCCCACCCGTCCCGGCCCCGTCGGGTGGCTCGCCGGGCCTCCTGCTGGCCCCCCGGCCCCCGGGGAGCAGGAAGACGGCGGGTTCGGCCCTCCGCGCGGCGGGCTTCCGTCCGGGCCTCGACCTCCGGTGCCGGGGGCGGGCGGGTAGGTTCGGGGGTGTGACGACGAATGTTCCCGGCGCGAAGTTGATCCTGCTGACCACCACCCACCGGGTGGCCCCCGGGTTGCTGGCCTGGCCGGCGTGGGAGGCGTTGCGGTCGGCGGGGCGGGTGCTGGTGGGGGACGAGGGGCATCCGCAGGTGGCGGCGGTGCGGCAGGCCGGGGTGGGGGTCGAGGCCGTGGACGCCGGGTCGGCGCCCGCGCTGGCGCGGCTGCTGACCGAGCAGCCGGCCGGGGCCGGCCCGACGGTGTGGCTGGGCAGCCCGGACGGGGACCCGGGGCTGACCGACGCGCTGGCGCGGCTCGCGGTGGAGCGGGCCGGCGAGGTGCCGGAGATCGAGGTGCTGCCGGGCTCGTACGACCTGCCGGGGTCGCGGCTGCTGGACCTGGTGACGGTGATGGACCGGCTCCGCTCGCCGGGCGGCTGCCCGTGGGACGCCGAGCAGACGCACGAGAGCCTGGTGAAGTACCTGGTCGAGGAGGCGTACGAGCTGGTCGAGGCGATCGAGGAGGGGGACCGGGAGACGCTGCGCGAGGAGTTGGGCGACGTGCTGCTCCAGGTGTTCTTCCACGCCCGGATCGCCGAGGAGCACCCGACCGAGCCGTTCACGGTCGACGACGTGGCCGGCGACATCGTCGAGAAGCTGGTGTACCGGCACCCGCACGTGTTCGGGGACGTCGAGGCCGGGGGCGCCGCCGAGGTGGAGGCGAACTGGGAGCAGCTGAAGGCCGCGGAGAAGGCGGACCGCGAGTCGGTGCTGGACGGCGTGCCGGCCGGGCTGCCCTCGTTGGCGTACGCGGCGAAGCTGGTGTCGCGGGTGCGCCGCGCCGGCTTCACGGGAGTGCCGGACGAGCCGTACGAGCTGCCGGCCGAGCTGACCGCGCAGTCGGCGGGCCGGCTGCTGCTCGCGGTGGCGCAGCGGGCGCACGACGCCGGGGTGGACGTGGACGCGGCGCTGCGCTCGGCCGCGCGCGGCTACCGGGATTCGGTGCGCGCGGCCGAGGGCCTCAAGCCGGCCGAGCGCCTCAGGCCGGACGAGGCCTAACCGGGCAGCGGACCGCAGCCGGCGGACAGGCAGACAACAGGCAGGCAGACAGACAGACCGACCGACCGACAGGCGGGCGGCGGGCCCTCAGGCCGCCGTGGCGGTGTGCTCGACCGGGCGCCGCTGCGGCGGGACGACCTCCGCGATCGCCTCGCCGACCAGGACGACGAGTTCGGCGAGGCGCTCCAGGTCGAGGTGGTCGGGCAGGTCGGCGAGGGAGATGATCCGCTCGCCGGTCGGGCCGGCGACGGCGAACAGGTCGATCGGTCCGAGGTGCTTCTCCGCGGTGTCGACGAGGGCGGCGACGTCGCTGGGGCGGCGGATGTCGCCGGAGACGCCGACGACGGGGCAGCCGGGCCGGTCGAGTTCGGCGGCGAGGTCCTCGGCGACCCCGACGTGCTGGTCGGCGATCAGCATTCCGGCGGTGCCGGCCGCGGCGAACCGGCGGGCGAGGTCGGCGCCCGACCCGCCGTCGAGTACCGCGATGACGACGACTGACCCGCTGACCCGCATGGTCTGCTCCTCCCTGTGGGCGACACCGCACCGGCGCCCACGCGTACTGCGGAGGATCGTAGGCACGTCCTGACCCTCCGCAACAGGGATTACCCCTCAGGTGACCAGGCTCACGCCCGGTGTCCGGCCAAGAGCTGTCCAAGACCCGGCCACGGGCCGTCCACGAACCGGCCACGGGTCGTCCACGGAGCGTTGGCGCGCCGGTCGCACGCCGTTGACACGGGGGTCGCGGCCGCCGACGGACGGGGGTCGCGCACCCACCGGATACGGTCGTCCCATGCCAGCTCAGCCCGACCCCGCCCGGCCCGCCGCCGCCCCGTCCGACGCCTCCGCCCGACCCTCCGCCGCGCAGCCCGACGCCCCCGCCCCGGAGCTGTTCACCTGGGAGTTCGCCGCCGATCCGTACCCCGCCTACGCGTGGCTGCGGGAGCACGCCCCGGTGCACCGCACCACGCTGCCGAGCGGCGTCGAGGCGTGGCTGGTGACCAGGTACGCGGACGCCCGGCAGGCGCTCGCGGACAGCCGGCTGTCGAAGAACCCGGCGCACCACAGCGAGCAGGCGCACCGCACCGGCCGGGTGGGCATCCCGGGGGAGCGGCAGGCGGACCTGATGACCCACCTGCTGAACATCGACCCGCCGGACCACACCCGGCTGCGCCGACTGGTGTCGAAGGCGTTCACCCCGCGCCGGGTGGCGGAGTTCGAGCCGCGGGTGCAGCAGCTCACCGACCGGCTGATCGACGGCTTCGCGCAGCGCGGCTCGGCGGACCTGATCCACGAGTTCGCCTTCCCGCTCCCCATCTACGCGATCTGCGACATGCTGGGCGTGCCCACCGAGGACCAGGACGACTTCCGCGACTGGGCCGGGATGATGATCCGACATGGCGGCGGCCAACGCGGCGGCGTGGGGCGGGCGGTGAAGCGGATGCGGGCGTACCTGCTGGAGCTGATCCACCGCAAGCGTGCCGACCTCGGGGACGACCTGATCTCGGGCCTGATCCGGGCGAGCGACCACGGCGAGCACCTGACCGAGAACGAGGCCGCCGCGATGGCCTTCATCCTCCTGTTCGCCGGTTTCGAGACGACCGTGAACCTCATCGGCAACGGGACGTACGCGCTGCTGCGTAACCCGGAGCAGCGCCGGCTGCTGCAGGAGTCGGTGGCGCGCGGGGAGAGTGCGCTGCTGGAGACGGGGATCGAGGAACTCCTGCGCTACGACGGTCCGGTGGAACTGGCGACCTGGCGGTTCGCGACGCAGCCGCTGTCGATCGGCGGGGTGGACATCCCGGTCGGCGATCCGGTGCTGGTGGTGCTGGCGGCCGCCGACCGTGACCCGGCCCGGTTCGCCGACGAGAACACCCTGGACCTGGCCCGAACGGACAATCCCCACCTGGGTTTCGGGCACGGCATCCACTACTGCATCGGCGCCCCGCTGGCCCGCTTGGAGGGGCAGGCCGCGCTGGCCACACTGCTTTCCCGGCTGCCCGATCTGCGGCTCGCGGAAAGCCCCGAGAATCTGCGCTGGCGGGGTGGCCTGATCATGCGTGGCCTGCGGGAACTCCCGGTGGAATTCAGTCCGGAGAGCCGCTCCCCACACACGCCTCCGCGCGCCGTTCCGCGCCCTTGACGCATCGGCGGTAACGGGCGCGGCGCCGGGCGACGCGCTGACGGAACGTCGCCGGGCGGCCCTCGGCGGGGGTGTGAACACCCATCAATCCGGACATAGCGACGCCGTTGGTAGGCGATCGGACACGCGCCGTAATTTCTGTGTGATATCGGTGATATGAGCTTGTGATTGGTCTGAGGATCTGTCTACTCTCCCTGGAGTTCGCAGCTGCGGACCTCGTGCGCGGAACGCCGAATCCTGCCCGCCGCGTCACGGGAAACCGACCAGAACCCTGGGCAGGGGCGGGGGACCCAGGTTTGTTGCCGTCCCCACGGCTTGGGGTGAAGCCGCCCGGGCGGAATCGATTCCGCGTACGGCGGCCGGGCCACCTCCCGGTCCGAACCCGACAGCTCACCTCGCAGGCGTGCGGAGAGGGACCTCTTCATGCTGTTCGTTGGAACTGGCCGTCATCGTCGTCGCACCCAGGCCGAGAAGGCCATCGCCGTCGCCGGGGTGGCCGGCGTCGGACTCGCGCTGCCGCTCCTCACCGCCACCGGCGCCTCCGCCGCCCCGGCCTCCACCTGGGACTCCGTCGCCCAGTGCGAGAGCGGCGGCAACTGGAGCATCAACACCGGCAACGGCTTCTACGGAGGCCTGCAGTTCACCTCCAGCACCTGGAAGGCGTACGGCGGCACCGCCTACGCGCCGCAGGCCCACCAGGCCAGCAAGGGCCAGCAGATCGCGATCGCCGAGAAGGTGCTCGCCTCGCAGGGCCCCGGCGCCTGGCCGGTCTGCTCCAAGAAGGCCGGTCTGACCAAGGGCGGCGCCCCGGCGTCGGTCGACACCTCCTCGGACGCCAAGCCGCAGTCCGCCCCGCAGCAGCAGACGCCCAAGCGGCAGGCCCAGAAGCCGGTGGAGAAGCCGGCCCAGAAGCCCGAGGCCAAGCCCGCCCAGAAGCAGGGCCCGAAGCACGCCGCGCCCCAGCGGGCCGAGAAGCCCGTCGAGCAGTCGGCGCAGCAGTACGTCCCCAAGCACGCGGCCCCGCGCCCCGCGCAGCCGGCCCCGTCCGCGCAGAGCGGCCACGACTACACCGTCCGCGCCGGTGACACGCTGTCGACCATCGCCGCCGCCCAGGGCGTGTCCGGCGGCTGGCACGCGCTGTACGAGCAGAACCGCTCCACCGTCGGCGGCGACCCGGACCTGATCCTGCCCGGCCAGGTGCTGCACCTCGGCTGAGCCGCCACACCCGGCGCGGTGGGGGCCGGTCGTACCGGTCCCCTTCGTCCGCATTCGCCCGCCCCGGTGGGACAAGGTGGGACAAGCAGGTGAACTACCGGTGGGTAGCGGGGCCACACGCTGAGACGGGACCGAGGCGGAGGTGGCCCCGGGAGCCCGGGCGGTTAGGCTCTGGTCCGTAACGACTCCGCAATCGTCCTGCCGACAGCACCACCGTCAGCCGGACCCTGCTTCCGCAAGGAGATGCCTCGTGCCGTCCATCGATGTCGTCGTAGCCCGTGAGATCCTCGACTCCCGCGGCAACCCCACGGTCGAGGTCGAGGTCGGCCTCGACGACGGCAGCACGGGTCGTGCCGCTGTCCCGTCGGGTGCCTCCACCGGCGCCTTCGAGGCGCTGGAGCTGCGCGACGGCGACAAGAACCGCTACTTCGGCAAGGGCGTGGAAAAGGCCGTCCTGGCCGTCATCGAGCAGATCGGCCCGGAGCTGGTCGGCTACGACGCCACCGAGCAGCGCCTGATCGACCAGGCCATGCTCGACCTGGACGCCACCCCGGACAAGTCCTCGCTCGGCGCCAACGCCATCCTGGGCGTCTCGCTGGCCGTCGCGCACGCCGCCTCCGAGGCCAGCGACCTGCCGCTGTTCCGCTACCTGGGCGGCCCGAACGCGCACCTCCTGCCGGTCCCGATGATGAACATCCTCAACGGCGGCTCGCACGCGGATTCCAACGTCGACATCCAGGAGTTCATGATCGCCCCGATCGGCGCGGAGTCCTTCTCCGAGGCCGTCCGTTGGGGCGTCGAGGTCTACCACACCCTCAAGGGCGTGCTGAAGGAGCGCGGCCTGTCCACCGGCCTCGGCGACGAGGGCGGCTTCGCGCCGAACCTGGACAGCAACCGCGAGGCCCTGGACCTGATCACCGAGGCCATCCAGAAGGCCGGCTATGTGCCCGGCCGGGACATCGCGCTGGCCCTGGACGTCGCCGCCTCCGAGTTCTACAAGGACGGTGCCTACCAGTTCGAGGGCAAGGCGCTCTCCTCCGCCGAGCTCATCGAGTACTACGCCGGGCTGGTCGCCGCCTACCCGCTGGTCTCCATCGAGGACCCGCTGGACGAGTCGGACTGGGACGGCTGGAAGGCCATGACCGACAAGCTGGGCGACAAGGTCCAGCTGGTCGGCGACGACCTGTTCGTCACCAACCCGGCCCGCCTGGCCAAGGGCATCGAGACCGGCACCGCCAACGCGCTGCTGGTGAAGGTGAACCAGATCGGCTCGCTGACCGAGACCCTGGACGCCGTCGAGCTGGCCCAGCGCAACGGCTACCGCTGCATGATGTCGCACCGCTCCGGCGAGACCGAGGACGTCACCATCGCCGACCTGGCCGTCGCCACCAACTGCGGCCAGATCAAGACCGGTGCCCCGGCCCGCTCCGAGCGCGTCGCCAAGTACAACCAGCTGCTGCGCATCGAGGAGATCCTCGACGACGCCGCCGAGTACGCCGGCCGCGGCGCCTTCCCGCGCTTCCGCTCCGCGGAGTAGTGCGCACGGTCGCTCCGCGGACCGGCAAGCGCGGCGAGCACGAGGGCTGAGCACCCGCGAGTAGCGCAAGCCTGACCGGTGCCCCGCCGTTCACCCCGTAGGGTGGACGGCGGGGCACCGTCGCGACCAGGAGGGGATACCGGAGATGGCAGGCTGGAGGATCCCGGGCTTGGCGGCCCGGCCTCGGTTCACGAGCCGGGCGACCGTCCTCGTCCTGGTGCTCTGCTCGCTGGTGGCGATCCTCGCCTACCCGACGCGGCAGTTCATCTCCCAGCGCGCCGAGATCTCCGCCCAGCGGGCGAAGGCCGACCACGCGCGCCAGCAGGTCGAGCAGCTGCGCCGGGAGAAGGCCCGCTGGCAGGACCCGGAGTACGTCAAGGCGCAGGCGCGCGCCCGGCTGCACTACGCGGTGCCGGGGGAGACCCCGTACATCGCGGTGGACCCGGCCGGGCAGGACTCCGCCAAGCCCTCCTCGTCCGCCGCCGGCGCCCCCGCCACCGGTGCGGCCACCGGCCAGGCGAGGGCCGCCAAGCCCTGGTACAGCAGCATCTGGGACTCGGTCGACGCCGCCGACGCGGCCGCGCAGGCCCCCGCCCACCCCCTTCCGCTCCCACCGTCCCCCGTTGGAGACACCTCCCCCCATGACCACTGAGAACCACCCCGCCGTCTCCGACGCCGACGTCGCGGCCATCGCCGCCCAGCTCGGCCGGGTGCCGCGCGGCCTGCGCGGCGTGGCGCACCGCTGCCCCTGCGGCAACCCGGACGTCGTGGAGACGGCCCCCCGGCTGCCGGACGGCACGCCGTTCCCGACGCTGTACTACCTGACCTGCCCCAAGGCCGCCTCGCTGATCGGCACCCTGGAGGCGGACGGCGTCATGAAGGAGCAGACCGCCCGGCTCGCCGAGGACCCGGAGCTGGCCGCCGCCTACCAGAAGGCGCACGAGGACTACATCGCCCGCCGCGACGCGATCGAGGTGCTGGAGGGCTTCCCGAGCGCCGGTGGCATGCCGGACCGGGTGAAGTGCCTGCACGTGCTGGTCGGCCACTCGCTGGCGGCCGGCGAGGGCGTCAACCCGCTCGGCGACGAGGCGATCGGCATGCTGGAGGACTGGTGGGCCAAGGGCCCCTGCGTCTCCCCGGCCGAGGTCGAGGCGGCCGGTGAGCGGGTCGCCCGCAACCGCGCCAAGGAGCAGGACCACGAGGCCGTGATCGCCGCCAAGCAGCAGAAGGCCGCCGAGCGCGCCGCCAAGAAGCGCGCCGCGGAGGAGACCGGCGAGGACGGCACGGCGACGGACGACGGGCAGCGGGAGTCGCGGTGACCATGACCCGTGTGGCCGCGATCGACTGCGGCACCAACTCGATCCGGCTGCTGGTCGCCGACCTGGACCCGGAGACCGGCGAGATCACCGACCTCGACCGCCGGATGATCGTCAACCGGCTGGGCCAGGGCGTGGACCGGACCGGCCGGCTGCACCCGGACGCGCTGGCCCGCACCTTCGCGGCCTGCCGGGAGTACCAGGAGATCATCTCCGGCTTCGGCGTCGGCCCGGAGCGGGTCCGCTTCGTCGCCACCAGCGCCTCCCGGGACGCCGAGAACAGCGACGAGTACGCCAAGGGCGTGCACGACATCCTGGGCGTCGAGCCGGAGGTGGTGAGCGGCGAGGAGGAGGCGCGACTGTCCTTCCTGGGTGCCACCAAGGAGCTGACCGGCGATCGGTTCCCCGGTCCGTACCTGGTGTTCGACCTGGGCGGCGGCTCGACCGAGTTCGTGCTCGGGACGGACGACGTCCAGGCGGCGCGCTCGGTGGACATCGGTTGCGTGCGGCTCACCGAGCGGCACTTCGGCGGCGCCGAACTGCCCTCCGCGGAGCAGATCGCCGAGGCCAGGGCGCACGTGCGGGCCGAGCTGGACAAGGCCGAGGAGGTCGTCCCGCTGACCGGCGCGGCCACCCTGGTGGGCCTGGCCGGGACGGTCACGACGGTGTCCGCGATCGCCCAGGACCTGCCGGACTACGACTCGGCGGCGATCCACCACTCCCGGATCAGCCGGGAGCGGGTCGCCGAGATCGCCCACGAGCTGCTGGCCGCGACGCACGCCGAGCGCGGGGCGATCCCGTCGATGCACCCGGGCCGGGTCGACGTGATCGCGGCCGGGGCGCTGGAGCTGCTGGAGATCATGGAGCGCACCGGCGCCGCGGAGGTGGTCGTGAGCGAGCACGACATCCTGGACGGCATCGCCTGGGGTATCGCCCGCTGAGGCCTTGCAGGGCTTACCCGACCGGCCCCGGCACCCCTTTCGGGGAGCCGGGGCCGGGACGCGCCCGGGCGCGTGCGGAAAAGTTCGTGAATTTCTTCACATGGCGATCCGGTCATTCGTCGTACCGCCCCGCCCGCTACGTCCGAATTGTGGGACCGAAGGCCCGTCGGGTATGGGGCCCGCTGGATCGCAGGCCAGGGCTCGTTCGAGGTTTGAAAATCGAAATCACATGCGGGAACCCGGGCCCTGTACGGATCGTTGCTGCTCAACGGGGTGGTGCCCCGGTGCACGGTCACGGGGGGTCGCCGGGGGGTGTGAAGGTGAACATCCGGCCCGGAGTTGTGGCCGCGCAGTGTAGCACGGGGGGTCCGTGAGCTTGTGACCGGGCTCACGAAGGCTGCTCCGGACGGTGCTGGATACTTTCGGATATGAGCACCACGGAGCGTCCTCGCATCCTCATTGTCGGCGGTGGTTACGTCGGCCTGTATGCCGCGATGCGCATCCTCAAGAAGATGCGCTACGGCGAAGCGACCGTCACGGTCGTCGACCCGCGGTCGTACATGACGTACCTGCCCTTCCTCCCCGAGGCGGCCGGCGGCAACGTCGCGCCCCGCAACCTCGTCGCGCCGCTGCGCAGCGCCCTCAAGCAGGCGGAGGTGCTGACCGGGTCCGTCACCGGCATCGACCACGCCCGCAAGGTCGCCACCATCCAGCCCGCGGCCGGCGACAGCTACGAGCTGCCCTTCGAGTACCTGGTCGTCGCGACCGGCTCGGTCTCCCGCACCTTCCCGATCCCGGGTCTGGCGGAGAACGGCATCGGCATGAAGACGGTCGAGGAGGCCATCGGCCTCCGCAACCACGTCATGGCCCAGCTCGACAAGGCCGAGTCCACCACGGACCCGGAGGTCCGCCGCAAGGCCCTGACCTTCGTCGTCATCGGCGGTGGCTTCGCCGGCATCGAGACGATCGCCGAGATCGAGGACATGGCGCGCGACGCGTCCAAGCTGTACCGGACCGTCAGCCGCGACGACATGCGCTTCGTGGTCGTCGAGGCCGCGAACCGCATCCTGCCGGAGATGGGCCCGGACCTCGGTCTGTGGACCAAGGAGAAGCTCGAAGAGCGCAACATCGAGGTCTACATCGAGACCTCCATGGACTCCTGCGTCGACGGCCACGTCATGCTGAAGAACGGCATGGAGATGGACGCCTCCACCATCGTGTGGACGGCCGGCGTGAAGCCCAACCCGGTGCTGGCCGACTTCGGCCTGCCGCTGGGCCCGCGAGGCCACGTCGACACCGCGCCGACCCTGCAGGTCCAGGGCTTCGACTACGTCTGGGCCGCCGGCGACAACGCCCAGGTGCCGGACCTCGCCGCCGGCGAGGGCGCCTGGTGCCCGCCGAACGCGCAGCACGCCTGCCGCCAGGCCGTCGTCCTCGGCGACAACGTGATCTCCGGCATGCGGGGCTTCCCGCAGAAGGAGTACAAGCACAAGAACCTGGGTGCGGTCGCCGGTCTCGGCCTCCACAAGGGCGTGGCGATCCTCTTCGGCAAGTACAAGCTGAAGGGCCGTCCGGCCTGGTGGTTCCACCGCCTGTACCACGGCGCGATGGTGCCGACCTTCAACCGCAAGGTCCGCGTCTTCACCGACTGGACCCTCGCGATGTTCCTGAAGCGCGAGATGGTCGGCCTCTCCCAGATGGAGAAGCCGCAGCTTCCGATCCAGGAGGTCACCCCGCCCACCAAGCCCGTCGAGGCCGCCAAGCCGGCCGCCGACAAGGAACTCGCGAGCAAGTAAGCGACTGAGACCCCGGTGTGGGAGCACCGGGGTATGAGTCGGAGGCCCTCCGCCCGGCAGCGTTGCCGGACCACGACCTCCGTGGTGCTCAGCCGGCCCTGCGACCGGGCGGAGTACAGCAGTAGAAGAGCCCCTGCCGAACCGTCGGCAGGGGCTCTCTCTGTTCATCCCGCCGCTCGCCGCCGGGCGCTCGGGACCCGATGCCGACGGTCGTCGCTCCCGCGCTCCTCCCTTTCGGCATCGGCGCGCCCTCCGGCTCGGGCCCTGTTCATCCCGCCGCTCGGGACCTGTCGTCCGTCAGTCGGCCGCCGGTTCAGTCGGTCTTGATGCTCGACAGGATGTCCAGCTTGGACGCCCGGCGGGCCGGCCAGATCGCGGCCACCAGGCCGACCACCCCGGCCAGCACCAGGAACAGCGCCAGCTGCCCGTACGGCAGGACGGTGGTCAGACCGGCCAGGCTGGACTTCAGGGTGCCGTTGATCGCCCAGGCGATGAAGCAGCCGAGCGCCAGGCCGATGCCGGCACCGAACAGCGAGATCACCACGGACTCCAGGCGGACCATCCGCTTGATGCCCCGGCGGTCCAGGCCGATCGCCCGCAGCATCCCGATCTCGCGCTTGCGCTCGAAGACCGACATCGCCAGCGTGTTGATCACGCCCAGGATCGCGATCAGGACCGCCATTCCCAGCAGGCCGTACATCAGGTTCAGCGCGAAGGTGATGGTCTGGCTGAAGTCGTCGCGGACGTCCTGCTTGGACTTCACCTCGATCACCGGGTTGGCACCGGTGGCGTCCTTGATCGTCTGCTTGAGCGCGGCGGTCGCGCCGTCCTTGCCCTTGACCAGGACGTCGGAGACGAACGGCTTCGGCTCGTGCTTGGCGACCTCGCTGTTGGCCAGGACGACCGAGCCGAGCATGCCGCCCGTCTCGTAGACGCCGCCGACGGTGAGCTGCCCCGTGGACTCGTCCGGGTAGGAGACGGTCAGCACCGAGCCCGTGGTGACCTTGAGCTCCTTGGCGGCGTCCTGGTCGACCAGCAGCTGGCCCTTGCCGAGCGCCGCGGTGGAACCGCTGGTCAGCTTGACCCCGACGAGCTGGTCGAAGCTGTCCGCGTTCAGGCCGGAGACCGTCCTCCCGGTGCCGTTGAGCTCCAGGTAGGTCTTGGTCTGCGGCGAGGAGGCGGTCACCCCGGGGGACTTGGCGATCTGGGCGGACACCTGCTCGGAGAGGCTCATGTCGTTGGCGGCCCCGACGACGAAGTCGGCCTTCATCGAGCTGGTGACGGCCTTGTCCACCACGTCCCCCACCGAGGCGCCGATCACCGTGAGGCCGCTGACCAGGGTCAGGCCGATGGTGAGCGCGGCGGCGGTGGCCGCGGTGCGACGCGGGTTGCGCACCGCGTTCTGCTGGGCGAGCTTGCCCGGGGTGCCGCCGAGGCCGCGCAGCAGCGGGCCGATCAGCGCGACCACCGGCCGGGAGAGCAGCGGCAGCAGGACGAACACGCCGATCAGGGCGAGGAAGGCGCCGAGGCCGACCGGCATCCGGCCGCTGGTGTCGCCGGTGGAGGCGCCGAAGCCGATCAGGGCCAGGCCGCCGGCGGCGAGCAGCGAGCCGATGGTGTTGCGGACCACCAGGCTCTTCTGGGAGGCGGGCTGGTCGCCGCTGCTCATCGCGGCGACCGGGGCGATCCGGGCGGCGCGCAGGGCGGGCAGCAGGGCCGACAGCACCGTCACCACGACGCCGACCACCAGGGTCACCGCGACGGTGAGCGGCTTGATCACCAGTGAGCCGCTCGGCAGGTTCTCGTTCAGGGTGCCGAGCAGGGACTGCATCCCCGCGCCGATCCCGACGCCCGCGACCAGACCGGCCGCCGCCGAGACGGTGCCGATCAGCAGGGCCTCGACCAGCACCGAGCGGGTCACCTGCTTGCGGCTGGCGCCGATGGCGCGCAGCAGGGCCAGTTCCTTGGTGCGCTGGGCGACCAGCATGGTGAAGGTGTTGGCGATGATGAAGATGCCGACGAAGAGCGCGATGAAGGCGAAGACCAGCAGCATGGTGCGCATGCTGTCGGTGCCCTTGGTGATCATCTCCTGCTCGTCGGCCTTGAGCTTGGTGCCGGTCTCGACGTCGAACTGGTGGCCGACGGGCACCTTGGGCGTGGCCTGGGCGAGCAGTGCGTCCTCGGAGGTGCCGGGCTTGGCGGTGAGGACGACGCTGCTGTAGCGGCCGGGCTCCAGCAGCAGCTGCTGGGCGGTGGCCTTGTCGAACAGGGTGAGCGTGCCGCCGGTGTTCACCACCGGGTCGTCGGTGGTGAAGACGCCGGTGAGCCTGGCCTCGATCACCGGGCCGTTGGCGGCCACCCGGACGGTGTCGCCGACCTTGTAGCCGGCCTTGTCGGCGGTCTTGCGGTCGAGCGCGATCTCCTTGCCGTTCTTCGGGCCCTGGCCCTCGGCCATCGGGTAGCGCGGGTCCTTGCCGTCCTGGCCGGGCGCGAAGTTGGCGCCCCGCGCGGCCCAGAACTGGCCGACCAGGTTCCCCTTGTGGTCGGCGACGCCGGTGAAGCCGCTCACCACGCCGCGGGCGCCGGCGGTGCCCGGCAGGGCGGCCAGCTGCTGGACGGTGGCGTCGGTGAGCGCGGCGGAGCCGCTCTCGCCCTTCTCCTTGGCGCCGGCGCCGGAGCCGGCCGCGCGGTCCACCACCTGGACCGAGACGTCCGAGTAGCTCTTGGAGTTGCTGTCCCGCATGGCCTTGCCGAAGGTGTCGGAGAAGACCATGGTGCCCGCCACGAAGGCGGTGCCGAGCATGACGGCGAGCGCCGTCATCAGCAGTCGGCCCTTGTGGGCCAGCACGTTGCGCAGTGCGGTGCGATACATGGGGTGTCCTGGGGAGTCGTGGGTCGGGCGCGGGCGGGCCGGCGGGCCCGGGCTGGCGTGGTGTCAGCTGGTGCGGCCCTTGGCGTCGAAGCGGCGCATGCGGTCCAGGACGGTGTCGGCGGTGGGGTGGTGGAGTTCGTCGACGATGCGGCCGTCGGCGAGGAAGACGACGCGGTCGGCGTAGGCGGCGGCGACGGGGTCGTGGGTGACCATGACGACGGTCTGGCCGAGTTCGCGCACGGAGTTGCGCAGGAACGAGAGGATCTCGGCGCCGGAGCGGGAGTCGAGGTTGCCGGTGGGCTCGTCGGCGAAGATGATGTCGGGCTTGCCGGCGAGGGCGCGGGCGCAGGCGACGCGCTGCTGCTGGCCGCCGGAGAGCTGGGAGGGGCGGTGGTTGAGGCGGCCGGAGAGGCCGACGGTGTCGACGACGCGGTCGAGCCAGGCCTGGTCGACCTTGCGGCCGGCGATGTCCATCGGGAGGGTGATGTTCTCCAGGGCGGTCAGGGTCGGCAGCAGGTTGAAGGCCTGGAAGACGAAGCCGATGTGGTCGCGGCGCAGTTGGGTGAGCTGCTTGTCCTTGAGGCCGACGAGTTCGGTGTCGCCGATGGTGGAGGAGCCGGAGGTGACGGTGTCGAGGCCGGCCATGCAGTGCATGAGGGTGGACTTGCCGGAGCCGGAGGGACCCATGATCGCGGTGAACTCGCCCTGCGGGAAGGCCACGCTGACGTCGTCGAGGGCGACCACGCGGGTCTCGCCCTCCCCGTAGACCTTGTTCAGGCCGGTGGCGCGGGCGGCCGCCCGGCCGGTGCGGACGGCGGTTGCGGTCGACGTGGTCACGGGGGGCTCCTCGGGCTCGTGGACTTGTACCTCCATGCTCCGCGACGTGATCATGGTCTGGCGTCGCTCCGCCGGACGGTTGGCCCTACCACCGCTGGGCGTACGGGAGGGAGGGGCTCGTCCTCCTGCGGTATGACGGGAACCCTGAGGCGGCGCCGGCGGCCGAGGGGTGGCCGGAACCGCTATCCTTCGTGGCCGAATCCCGGACAGTTCGTCAGATGGCAAGGAAACATGACAACTTCCGGGGCTGGGAACATGCGAAAGGGCGAGCCGGGCGACTAGGCTCAGGGGGGTTCGCAGGACGCCCGGATGGTGGAACGCAGACACGGGCAGCTTAAAACTGCTTGGCCGCGAGGCCGTGCCGGTTCGAGTCCGGCTCCGGGCACCGATTCCGACCGGCGGGGGCGCCGACGGCGCCCCCGCCGTGAGACGTTCGCCGGATCCTCCTCGCGGCGTATCCCGGAATTTTTGCCAAGCCATTACCCTTGTGCTTTGGGCGGTGCAGTGCCGCCACGGAGGGAATGAGCAATGAGAAGCAGCAACCCGGTCTTCTCGCGGGAGGGGTCCTTCACCCGCGACTCCGGCTACGCGGGGTTCGGTAACGCCGCGCAGGCCGGGAGCCCGTACGGCACCAACCCCTACGCGGGGACGCAGTACGCCCAGCAGCCTCAGGGCCAGGGCCCGATGACGGACGAGCAGCTGTACGAGCTGTACAACGGGCCGGCGGCCGGCCCGGCCGCCACCGGGCGGATGACGCTGGACGACGTGGTCGCCCGCACCGCCATGACGCTGCTGACCCTGGTCGCCGCCGGCGCGGTGGCCTGGTTCGCGCTGCCGTTCGAGAACTACGGCTTCGCGATCGCGGCCAGCATGGTGGCCCTGGTGATCGGCCTGGTGGCCTCCTTCAAGCGCAGCGTCAGCCCGCCGCTGATCCTGGCGTACGCGGCCTTCCAGGGCTTCGCGATGGGCGCCTGGTCGCACGCGCTGAACACCGTCCTCAACGGCATCGTGATCCAGGCGGTGCTGGGCACGGCGGCGGTCTTCGCGGCGATGCTCTTCGCCTACAAGAGCGGCCGGATCCGCGTCACCGCGCGCTACCAGCGGATCGGCATCTCGATCGCCCTGGGCTTCGTGCTGCTGATGCTGGTCAACCTGGTCGCGGCGGCCTTCGGCGCCGACATGGGGCTGCGCTCCGGCCCGCTGGGCATCGTGGTCGGCCTGGTCGGCATCGGTCTGGGCGCCTTCTTCCTGTCGCTGGACTTCGCGGAGATCGAGACGGCCATCGCCCAGGGCGCGCCGCAGCGCGAGTCGTGGCGGGCGGCCTTCGGGCTGACCCTGTCGCTGGTCTGGATCTACATGGAGATGATGCGGCTCATCGCGATCCTGCGCGGCGACGACTGACCCCTCCCCCCGCTGTGAACACTGCCGCCGGGCCCCGGAGCCACCCGCTCCGGGGCCCGGCGGCTTTTCGCCTAGGCTCGCTGCCATGCATGACGTAGAGCCCCTGGTCGAAGCCGTCGACAAACTGGCGGATCGTTTCCGCTCGCTGCCGCAGAGCAAGCTGCTGGGCGCCGTGCCCGGGCACGCCTCGCGGGCGGCGGCCGCGCTGGACCTGGCCCGGCGGCTGGCAGCGCTGGCGCTCGCGGCGGAGGGCGGGCCGGAGCGGGACTTCCCGGACGCCGGGGCCTTCGCGGTGGGGGACCAACTGGCCGTCGCCGGGCACGACCTGGCCGCCGCGCTCGCGGCGCTGCCCGAGGGCGCGGAGGTGGCGCTGCCGGACGGGCCCGCGGCCGTCGCCGAGGTGCTGGCCGGGGCGGTCGCGGCGGTGCGCGGGACGGCGGAGCTCTGCGGCTGAGGCCGGCTCCGACGGGACCGGCAACGGTCGCCAGGCCGGGAGTGGGACCGGGAGCGGGAACGCCGAAGGCCGGCCGGGTCGGTAACCCCTGTGACCCGGTCGGCCTTCGGCGTGCTGTGCTGTGCTGAGGGGAGTCCTGCCGTTGATTCGGCGTCAGATGCTGGCGACCACCCGGTCGGCGAGCACGTAGACGGCCTCCTCGTCGGTGGAGAAGGTCAGCGAGTACGAACCGGAGAAGCGCGAGCCGCCGAGCAGCCGGACGTGCTCACCGGCGCGGACCGCGTCGATCAGCCGGTAGGCGGCCTCCCGGTCGCCCGGGGCCACGCAGAGCGTGGTGCCGTCGGCGAAGGCGTACACGTCCAGGGTGCCGAGCGGGCCGGGACGGACGTCGGTCAGGGCGACGGCCTCCTCGGCGAGGGCGGCCAGCCGGTTATCGGTCCACTCACGGGACGGCGCCTGGCTCGGCACGAAGTCGGGGTGCGAGGGGTGGCGGCGCGGGTCGGGCGCGGCGACCGGGGCCTCCTCGACGGCCGGGTCGGTGTCCAGCAGCCCGGCCTCCAGGCCGGTGGCCAGCAGGTCGGCCTCGCGGCGGGCCCGGGCGTCCTTGGTGGGCTCGCCCACCGGGTGGCCGGGGCGCAGCGGCGCGCCGCCGTCGGTGCCGGGCTCGGCCGGGGCGGTGCCGCCCTCGCTGATCAGGTCCTCCAGCGCGGAGCGCAGCGCTTCACCGAACTCCGGGTCCATCGTCCCGGCGTTGTCGGCGGCGTCCTGCGGGCCGGTGGGGCGGGGGAAGAACAGCGGCCACTCGTCGGTGCCGGAGAAGACCCCGGTGAAGGGGGAGTCGAACAGCGGCGCGTCCTCGGCCGCGCGGGCCTCCTGCTCGGCCCAGAACGCCCGGGCCTCGGTGATCTCCCGCTCGCGGTCGGCGGCGAGCGCCTCGGCGACGGCCCGGCGTATCGCGGCCTCGTCCACCGGTGCGGGCAGGGCCCGGGCCGCCGCCTGGGCGTCCAGTCGGCGGGAGATCGCCCGGAGACGGAACAGCACGGCGGTCGACACGGTGATCAGGATCAGCAGCAGGATGGCGTAGACGGCGCTCACGGAACGTACTCCTAGCGAGGAGCGGAACGGGGTTACGTGTCCACACTGCCGCATGCGGGGCTGTTACCGCAGTGGCGAATGTCTAATTCGTCCAGGACTTTCGCTCTTGTCCCCAAATTGTTAGGTAACACCGTTCTACGCAGTGGAGTTGATCCGCTCCGCAGTGTCGATTTCCGGGCCGAAAGCGAACGAAAAGAGGGCCGGATCGACCTCGCGGTGTGATCCGGCCCTCAATTACGCAGTGTCACTCCAAATGGGTGGTCCAGACCCTTCGGAGGGGGCGGGTGGTCAGCTGAGGCGCTCGATGACCATCGCCATGCCCTGGCCGCCGCCGACGCACATGGTCTCCAGACCGAACTGCTTGTCGTGCCACTGCAGGGAGTTGATCAGCGTGGTGGTGATCCGGGCGCCGGTCATGCCGAAGGGGTGGCCGACCGCGATGGCGCCGCCGTTGACGTTGAGCTTGTCCAGGTCGACGCCGAGGTCGCGGTAGGAGGGGATCACCTGGGCCGCGAAGGCCTCGTTGATCTCGACCAGGTCGATGTCGTCGATGGTCAGGCCGGCCCGCCGGAGCGCCTGCTTGGAGGCCTCGACCGGGCCGTAGCCCATGATCTCGGGGGAGAGGGCGCTGACACCGGTGGAGACGACGCGGGCGAGCGGGGTGATGCCGAGCTCGGCGGCCTTGGTGTCGGACATGATGACCAGCGCGGCCGCGCCGTCGTTCAGCGGGCAGCAGTTACCGGCGGTCACGGTGCCGTCCGGCCGGAACACCGGCTTCAGGCCCGAGACGCCCTCCAGGGTCACGCCGGCGCGCGGGCCGTCGTCCGTGCTGACCACCGTGCCGTCCGGGGTCGTCACCGGGGTGATCTCGCGCTCCCAGAAGCCGGCCTTGATGGCGGCCTCGGCGAGGTTCTGCGAGCGGACGCCGAACTCGTCCTGCTCGGCGCGGGTGATGCCCTTGAGCGCGGCGAGGTTCTCGGCGGTCTGGCCCATCGCGATGTAGGCGTCCGGCAGCAGGCCGTCCTCGCGCGGGTCGTGCCACTCGCCGCCGCCCTCCTCGGCGCGCTTGGCGGTACGGGCCTGGGCCTCGTCGAAGAGCGGGTTCATGGTGCCCGGCATGCCGTCCGAGGTGCCGTGGACGCTGCGCGAGACGGTCTCCACGCCGGCCGAGATGAAGACGTCGCCCTCGCCCGCCTTGATCGCGTGCAGCGCCATCCGCGTGGTCTGCAGCGAGGAGGAGCAGTAGCGGGTGATGGTGGCGCCGGGCAGGTAGTCCATGCCCATCTGGACGGCCACGATGCGGGCCAGGTTGTGGCCCTGCTCGCCGCCGGGCAGGCCGCAGCCCAGCATCAGGTCGTCGATCTCGCGCGGGTCGAGCTGCGGCACCTTGGCCAGCGCGGCCTGGATGATGTGAGCGGTCAGGTCGTCCGGGCGGACGTCCTTGAGGGAGCCCTTGAAGGCCCGGCCGATCGGCGAACGGGCGGCGCTGACGATGACGGCTTCGGGCATGACGGGCTCCTCGCTGGGTGACGGCGGACCTGACGTCCGGGAGGAAAGTTACCGCCTGGTAGATCAGGCGTCACCCGCCCCAGCGTGTGAGCTGGCCGACGTATTCCCGGAGGCCGGGGGCCCCTCCTCGGCGGGGTGGACGTGGGCCGCCGGGCCCGACCCGGGCAGCCCGACCCGCAGGCGCTGGCGCAGCAGGGCCCAGCGGTGGCCGGCGCCCTCCGCCTCCACCGCCGCCACCTCGGTGCCCGACCGGCCGGCCGCCGCGGCCGCCGCCACCGCGACCGGCAGCACCGTGTCGCCGGGCACCGGAACGGTCGGGCGCTCCTCCTCCGGCCAGAGGTCCAGCGCGGCGCAGACCGAGGGCAGCACGGCCATCGCCGCGGTCGCGTAGCCCTGGGCCGAGGGGTGGTAGCGGTCGGCGGCGAACATCTCCGGGCGGGCCGCGAACTCCGGGCCCAGCAGCGAGCCCAGCGACACCGTCCGGCCGCCCGCCTCCACCACCGCGATGGTCTGCGCGGCGGCCAGCTGCCGGCTCAGCCGACGGGCCACCCAGCGCAGCGGCGGCCGCACCGGCTTGATCGTGCCGAGGTCCGGGCAGGTCCCGACGACCACCTCGCAGCCGTTGGCGCGCAGCGCGGCGACGGCCTCGCCGAGCTGGCGGACGGCCAGCTGGGCCGGGCTGTGCCGGGTCACGTCATTGGCGCCGATCATGATCACCGCGATGTCCGGGTGGTGCGGCAGCGCCTGCTCCAGCTGGCCGGACAGGTCGGCGGAGCGGCCGCCGGAGCGGGCCACGTTGACCAGCCGGACCGGGCGCTCGGCCACCGAGGCCAGACCGGCGGCGAGCAGGGCCCCCGGGGTCTCGCGGGCCCGCGCCACACCGAGGCCGGCGCCGGTCGAGTCGCCGAGGACGGCCAGCACGAGCGGCGGCTGCGGGTCGGCGGCGCCGTCGGCGAAGGCCTCGCCGTAGACGCCGTCGGACTTGGGCGGGTGGGTCTCCAGGACGCCGATGGCCTGGACGGCGAGCTTGCTCTCGGTCAGCAGCAGGCCGACCAGGCCCACGCCGAGCAGCCCGAGCCCGCCGCCGCCGTACGCCGCCGCGGTGGCGATCCGCCGGGCCACCCGGGCCCGCGAGTCGTGAGTGCCTGGCATCCGGTGCCCCCTTCACGTCCTCGTGCCGCCCCCCAGTGGGGCCGTACACCACACCCCTACCTACCCGCGCGGAGGACGGGAGTACCGGGGGCGGGGCCATTGGGGGCGACGGGAGCCGGGCCGACGGAGCGGGGAGCGGCCCGGGGCGGGAGTGCCGGGCGGGCCGTTCGTGGCGGTGGAGGAGAGGGGGCGCTGCGGTGCGCGCCACGCCCTAGGCTTTGCAGTACCGATAGCACTCGCATGCCCACAGACCGGGAGGACCCCCGTGCGGTACCACAACTCGATCATCGACCTGGTCGGCAACACGCCGCTGGTCAAGCTGAACAAGGTCACCGAGGGCATCAGCGCGACAGTGCTGGCGAAGGTCGAGTACTTCAACCCCGGTGGCTCCGTGAAGGACCGCATCGCGATGCGCATGATCGAGGCCGCCGAGGCCTCGGGCGCCCTGAAGCCGGGCGGCACCATCGTGGAGCCGACCTCCGGCAACACCGGTGTCGGTCTGGCGATCGTGGCCCAGCAGAAGGGCTACAAGTGCATCTTCGTCTGTCCGGACAAGGTCTCGACCGACAAGATCAACACCCTGCGCGCGTACGGCGCCGAGGTGGTCGTCTGCCCGACCGCCGTCGCCCCTGAGCACCCCGACTCGTACTACAACGTCTCCGACCGGCTGGTCCGGGAGACCCCGAACGCCTGGAAGCCGGACCAGTACTCCAACCCGGACAACCCGGCGTCGCACTACCACTCCACCGGCCCGGAGCTGTGGGAGCAGACCGACGGCAAGATCACCCACTTCGTGGCGGGCGTCGGCACCGGCGGCACCATCTCCGGCACCGGCAACTACCTGAAGGAGGTCTCCGGCGGCAAGGTCAAGGTGATCGGCGCCGACCCGGAGGGCTCGGTCTACTCGGGCGGCACCGGCCGGCCGTACCTGGTCGAGGGCGTCGGTGAGGACTTCTGGCCGACCGCCTACGACCGCGAGGTCGCGGACGGGATCGTCGCCGTCTCCGACAAGGACTCGTTCCAGATGACCCGCCGCCTGGCCAAGGAGGAGGGCCTGCTGGTCGGCGGCTCCTGCGGCATGGCCGTGGTGGCCGCGCTGGAGGTCGCCCGCGGGCTCGGGCCGGACGACGTCGTCGTGGTGCTGCTGCCGGACGGCGGCCGCGGCTACCTGTCGAAGATCTTCAACGACGACTGGATGGCCGACTACGGCTTCCTGCCCTCGTCCACCGACGAGGCGCACATCGGCGAGGTGCTGGCCCGCAAGGAGAGCATCGAGCAGGGCGGCGTCCCGCAGTTCGTCCACATGCACCCGAACGAGACGGTCGCCGAGGCGGTCCGGGTGCTGCGCGAGTACGGCGTCTCGCAGATGCCGGTGGTCTCCCCGGGGGCCGGGCACCCGGACATCATGGCCGGCGAGGTGATCGGCTCGGTGGTGGAGAAGCTGCTGCTGGAGGGCATCTTCGCCAAGGAGATCGAGCTGACCGACACGCTGGACAAGGTGATGTCCAAGCCGCTGCCGGTGGTCGGCTCGGGCGAGACCGTCACCAACCTGATGACCGTGCTGGAGAAGGCCGACGCGGCCGTCGTGCTGGTCGAGGGCAAGCCGCAGGGCATCGTCACCCGTCAGGACCTGCTGGGCTTCCTGACCGGGCGCTCCGCGCACTGACGCGCAGTCACCCGGCTTCGCCCGTGGACGGATCCGGAGGATTCGTCCACGGGCGAAGTGGTACACCGGCGTCACCTGCCCGCAGCACGTGGTTAACACGGCTCCGGCATCGTGGTGGTCAACGGCAAGACGCCGAAAGAGGCGACGGCAACCGTCCGGGAGCGGCTCCCCGGCGGAGGCGGTCGACTCCGGACACATCGGGCGGCCCTGACCCGGCCGCTGTGTCCGCCTTCCGCGGGAGGTGCCGTTGTCCCGCCCCTGCCCGGCTCCGGCCGGTCGACAGGGTGTGGCGGCTCCCGCGGCCGCGCGCGCCGTTACGGCGCGTCCCCGCGGCTCCCGGGTGGGGGAGCCCATGCGGGGGAACGGTGGGGCCGGTCCTTCTCCGAGGGGCCGGCCCCTTCCGTTCGTCCCTCCGGTCGGCCCTTCCGTTCGGCCCCTCCGTCCCGTCCGTTCGCCGCCGGACCCCGGTCCGGCGTCCGCGGCGTGCCCCGGGCGGCCCGCCGTTCCCGTACGCTCGCACGCATGACCAGCACTGAAACGACCGACCAGGACGCCCCGCGCTACGTCCGGGTCAAGATCGAGCTCATCGCGGAGATCACCGACGAGGGCGCCCTCAAGGCGGCGGCCCTGCAGGCGGTGACCGAGGACGAGTACCTCGACGACGAGGAGCGCGCCCAGTCCGTCGAGGCCATCGAGGTGGACCCGTCGGGTTCGCTCGCGCACTTCATCGACCCCGTCGCCCTGCTCGGGGACGTCCCCGGGGTGGAGCTCGCCTCGGCGACCTGGGAGTCGGCGCAGACCGAGTTCGACCCGGACAGCGAGGAGTGGGACGAGTACGCGGTGGACGAGTCCGCCGAGTAACGGCAGCACGCCGTGACCTCTCGACAACGCCCGGTCTGCCACGGTGGACCGGGCGTTTTGTCGTGTTCAGTGGCACATTGGGTCATCTCATACGATCGCTTACCCTTCGGTGATGGAACCGTGAGCGGGCGGATTGCGTTTTTGTATCCGTAAATGCCCGGGATGATCAGCAGGGAGACGCGACGTGACGGCACGGGACGGTCAGGGGCGGGCGGCCGGAGGAAGCTGGAGCCGACGCGGTGTCCTCGCGGGACTGATCGGGGCGCCCGTCCTGCTGCTGGCGGCCTGCAACGACAACGGTGACAACGGCGGTGGCAGCGGCTCCGGCGGCAGCGCGAACGGCACCCCGGGCGGGGGCGGCGGCAGCGGCACCCCGAAGACCTCGGCCGCCGTGATCACCGTCTCGCCCGCGGACGGGGTCACCGCCGCCAGCTTCAGCGAGCCGGTCAAGGTCACCGTCGCCAACGGCACCCTGAGCAGCGTCAAGGTCACCGACTCCACCGGCAAGGAGCTGGCCGGCCAGCTCTCCGCCGACAACACCGCCTGGACCTCGGCCGCGGCCCCGGCCAGCGGTACCAAGTACACCGTCGCCGCCGTCGCGGTGGACAAGGACAAGCTGGAGGCGGACTCCAACGCCGTCTTCACCACGGCGACCCCGGCCAACACCTTCGTCGGCTACTTCACCCCCGAGGACGGCTCGACCGTCGGCGTCGGCATGCCCGTCTCGATCAACTTCAGCAAGCCGATCACCGACCGCAAGGCCGTCCAGTCGGCGATCACCGTGACGGCCGAGCCCGGCGTCGAGATCGTCGGTCACTGGTTCTCCAGCACCCGCCTCGACTTCCGCCCGCAGGAGTACTGGGCCAGGGGCACCAAGGTCACCCTCAAGCTCCGGCTCAAGGACGTCGAGGGCGCCAAGGGCGTGTACGGCACCCAGTCCAAGGACGTCACCTTCACCATCGGCCGCGCCCAGACCAGCGTCGCCGACCTCGGCACCAAGAAGCTCACCGTCACCACCGACGGCCAGGTCAGCGCGGTCTACAAGATCTCCGGCGGCTCGCCTGAGCACACCACCTGGGGCGGCAAGATGGTCATCTCCGAGCAGTACACGCAGACCCGGATGAACTCGCAGACCGTCAACCTGGGCAGCGAGTACGACATCGCCGACGTGCCGCACGCCCAGCGCCTCACCACCTCGGGCACCTTCATCCACGGCAACTACTGGTCCCCGGCGTCGATCTTCGGCGGCCAGAACACCAGCCACGGCTGCGTCGGCCTGCAGGACGCCAAGGGCGCGCAGGACACCGGGACGGACGGCTACAAGTTCTACAAGTCCTCGATGATCGGCGACGTGGTCGAGGTCGTGAACTCCGGGGACAAGACGGTCGCCCCGGACAACGGCCTGAACGGCTGGAACATGGGCTGGGCCGAGTGGAAGGCCGGCAGCGCCGTCTGACCGGAGCCTCCGGGCCGGAGCCTCCGGCCGGGCAGCGCAGGGCCGGGAAAGCGCAGGGCCGGGGCGGGCGCCCCGGCCCTCGGCGCGTCAGCGTTTGGCGTAGTCGGTGAACCCCTGCCAGTCGACGACCACGCACTGCTCGTCGCCCAGGACCCAGGCGTCGTGCCCGGGCGGGCAGACCATGTAGTCGCCGGGGCCGAACTCGTCCTCCTGGCCGTCGTCCATGACGATCTTCATCCGGCCGGAGATCACGTACCCCGCGTGGGCCGCCTGGCAGCTGTCGGTCTTGGCGATCGGCTTGATGTGCTCGGACCACCGCCAGCCCGGCTCGAACACCGCCCGGCCGACCGGACCGGCGTCCAGGTTCACCAGGCGCAGCTCACCCTTGCCCGCTTCGAAGGGGCGGACTTCCTCGGGGTCGTCGAAGCTCTTGCGGACCAGACCGGACATGGCGCACTCCTCTCCACGAGGAGCGGCCCGGCCACCGGAGAGGTGACCGGGCCGCCCCTGCTGGCCCTTCCAGTCTGCGCCCGCAGCGGGCGGCGGTCACATGGAGTCGCAGCCCCCGCGACCGCCGCCGGGCCGTCAGCCCTGGGTGCGGGCCACGCCGATCGGGCAGGAGGCCCCGGTGCCGCCGAGACCGCAGTAGCCGTTGGGGTTCTTGGCCTCCGACAGGTACTGCTGGTGGTACGGCTCGGCCGGGAAGAACGGGCCGGCCGGGGCGATCTCGGTGGTGATCGGGCCGTAGCCGAGCGCCGTCAGGGCCGGCTGGAAGGCGTCCCGGGAGGCCGCGGCGGCCTCGGCCTGGGCGGGGGAGTGGGTGTAGACCGCGGAGCGGTACTGGGTGCCCACGTCGTTGCCCTGCCGGTTGCCCTGGGTCGGGTCGTGCGCCTCCCAGAAGGTCTTCAGCAGGCGCTCGTAGGAGACCACGGCGGGGTCGTACACCACCCGGACCGCCTCGGTGTGCCCGGTCAGCCCGCTGCACACCTCCTCGTACGTCGGGTTGGGGGTGTAGCCGCCCTGGTAGCCGACCAGCGTCGTCCAGACACCGGGCAGGCGCCAGAACGCGCGCTCCGCGCCCCAGAAGCAGCCCAGCCCGAAGTCGGCCACCTCCAGCCCCTCCGGGTACGGGCCGGTCAGCGGGTGGCCGAGCACGGTGTGCGGGTCGCGCAGCTCGAAGGCCGCGGTCGGCCGACCGGGCAGCGCCTGGTCGGCGGGGACGAGCGAGGTCTTGTGGCGGTTGAACAACACGGCCTGCTCCAGCGGGTCGGAAAACGTGGCTCCGTCTGCAACGCGAACGGCCGCCCCCGGATTCCGGGAACCCCCGCCGAGCCCGTCCGCGCCGGCCCGGCGGGGCGGGTGGTGCGCCGGGGGAGCGGGCCGGGTTGCCGTTCCGGCGGGCGTGGGGGCGTGCGGCCGTTAGGCTCGGACCCATGACCGAGCACCAGCTTCCCCAGGGCTTCGAGACCCTCGCCATCCACGCGGGTCAGGAAGCAGACCCCCAGACCGGGGCCGTCGTCACGCCGATCTACCAGGTGTCCACCTACAAGCAGGACGGGGTGGGCGGCCTGCGGGGCGGCTACGAGTACAGCCGCAGCGCCAACCCGACCCGCACCGCGCTGGAGGAGTGCCTCGCCGCGCTGGAGGGCGGCGCCCGCGGCCTCGCCTTCGCGTCGGGCCTGGCCGCCGAGGACACCCTGCTGCGCACCATCCTCAAGCCGGGCGACCACATCGTGATCCCCAACGACGCCTACGGCGGCACCTTCCGGCTGTTCGCCAAGGTGCTGACCCGCTGGGGCGTCGAGTTCTCCGTGGCCAACACCCAGGACCTGGCCACCGTCCGCGAGGCGATCCGCCCCAACACCCGTGCGGTGTGGGTGGAGACCCCGTCCAACCCGCTGCTGGGCATCACCGACCTGGCCGCGCTGGCCGAGATCGCGCACGGCGCCGGCGCGCTGCTGGTGGTCGACAACACCTTCGCGAGCCCGTACCTGCAGCAGCCGATCGCGCTCGGCGCGGACGCGGTCGTGCACTCCACCACCAAGTACATGGGCGGCCACTCGGACGTGGTCGGCGGCGCCCTGGTGCTGGCCGACGCGACGCTCGGCGAGGAGGTCGCGTACCACCAGAACGCGATGGGCGCGGTCTCCGGCCCGTTCGACGCCTGGCTGGTGCTGCGCGGCATCAAGACGCTGGGTGTCCGGATGGACCGGCACAGCGCCAACGCGGAGAAGGTCGCCGAGCTGCTGGCGCGCCACCCCAAGGTCAGCGAGGTGCTCTACCCGGGTCTGCCCGAGCACCCCGGCCACGACATCGCCGCCAAGCAGATGAAGGCCTTCGGCGGCATGGTCTCGTTCCGGGTCGCGGGCGGCGAGGAGGCGGCCGTCGAGGTCTGCAACCGCGCGCAGTTGTTCACCCTCGGTGAGTCGCTCGGCGGCGTCGAGTCGCTGATCGAGCACCCGGGCCGGATGACCCACGCCTCGGCGGCGGGCTCGCCGCTGGAGGTCCCGGCCGACCTGGTGCGCGTCTCGGTCGGCATCGAGTCGATCGACGACCTGCTGGCCGACCTCACGCAGGCGCTGGGCTAGGCACGGCTCACTGCCCCTGCTGGTCCGCCGTGTACGACTCCATCGCGTCGTTGAAGCGGGCCAGCAGGGCGCAGAACGCCCGCTGCTCCTCCGGGGGCCAGTCGGCCACCAGGCGACGGGTCAACTCGGCCCGTCCGTCCCGGACTTCGTCCAGCCGGCCGGCGCCGCGCGAGGTCAGGGCGAGCCGGACGGCGCGACGGTCTGCCGGGTCCTGCACCCGGCCGACCAGCCCGGCCGCGACCAGCGGGGCGACCTGGCGGGTCACCGTGGAGGAGTCCACGCCCAGCGATTCGGCCAGCGCCTTGACGTTGACGGGCCCGTGCCGTTCCAGCCGGTCGAGCAGCAGGTAGGCGGCCCGGTCCAGCGTTCCGATCCCGCCGCCGGAGGTCCGGACCTGTTCCATGCGGCGCGCGAACACCGCGAGCTGGTACTGGAGTTGGGTGTGCACGGGGTCGGTGCGGTCGGTGGCCTGGGGCGAGGTCGTCGTCATCGCGGCTCACGATCGTCGTGCGGTGAGGGAGGCTCAGAAGCAGCAGCGTACGCGGGCGCGGCTGGCCCGGGAACAGGCCCGGCGTCCCGGATTGCCACGCTCCGGAGTCCTAACCTGGAGGACATGCACAACTGGCCGATCACCCTCGACGACGTCCGCGGCGCCCAGAAGATGCTCGCCGGGATCGCCCGGGTGACCCCGATGGAGGGCAGTCGGCACCTGTCCGCGCTGATCGGCGCGCCGGTCCACCTGAAGTGCGAGAACCTGCAGCGCACCGGCTCGTTCAAGCTGCGCGGGGCGTACGTGCGGATCGCGGGACTCTCGCCGGTGCAACGGGCCGGCGGGGTGGTCGCGGCGAGCGCCGGGAACCACGCCCAGGGGGTGGCGCTGGCGGCCTCGCTGCTGGGGGTGCGCTCGACGGTGTTCATGCCGGTCGCGGCGCCGCTGCCGAAGGTCGCGGCCACCCGCGAGTACGGTGCCGACGTGCGGTTGCACGGCGCCACCGTGGACGAGGCGCTGCAGGCCGCGCAGCGGTACTCGGAGGCGAGCGGCGCGGTGTTCATCCACCCCTTCGACCACTGGGACGTGGTCACCGGCCAGGCGACGGTCGGGCTGGAGATCCTGGAGCAGTGCCCGGAGGTGCGCACCATCCTGGTCGGGGTGGGCGGCGGCGGACTGCTGGCCGGGATCGCGGCGGCGGTCAAGCCGCTGCGGCCGGACGTCCGGGTGGTCGGGGTGCAGGCGGCGGGCGCGGCCGCGTACCCGCCCTCGCTGGCGGCCGGGCGGCCGGTGTCGCTGGAGCACTTCGCCACCATGGCCGACGGGATCATGGTCGGGCGCCCGGGGGACATCCCCTTCGAGGTGGTCAACACGCTGGCGGACGGCATCCGCACGGTCTCCGAGGACGCGCTGTCCCGGGCGCTGCTGCTCGGGCTGGAGCGGCTCAAGCTGGTGGTCGAGCCGGCCGGGGCGGCGCCGATCGCGGCGCTGTTGGAGCGGCCGGACTCCTTCGAGGGCCCGGTGGTGGCGGTGCTGTCCGGCGGCAACATCGACCCGCAGCTGATGCAGCGGGTGCTGCGGCACGGGCTGGCGGCGGCCGGGCGCTACCTGTCGCTGCGGGTGCGGCTGGCGGACAAGCCGGGCTCGCTGGCGGACCTGCTGGGCGTGCTGACCAGGCTGGACGCCAATGTGCTGGACGTGGCGCACGTCCGGACCGATCCGAAGCTGGGGCTGACCGAGGTCGAGGTGGACCTGCACCTGGAGACCAAGGGGCCGGAGCACTGCGCGGCGGTGGTCGGCGAGCTGCGGGACTCGGGGTACGTCGTCGCCGGCTAGCTGCCGGGGGGCAGGCCCGCGCGGCCCCCTCGGAGTGGACGGCGGGGTTTCCAGTGCCGGTGCTCGGGGCCCGACGGCCGGTCGTCGCCGCGGTGCGCTGTCAGTCCTCCCTGGAACGATGGCGGAGCTGCGTCCCTTGACGCGATATATCGCGTACTGGGAGACTCGCGATACATCGCGTTCGAGTCCCGCAGGTCGAGAATCGAGTCGCCCGCGCGCCCGAAAGCGGGGCAGAGTGGGACAGATCGCTCCATACGTCCGAGGAGATGAGGCAGGCCATGGCGCCAGCCATCCAAGCCGAGAACCTGGTGAAGACCTTCGGCGACGTACGAGCCCTGGACGGCGTCAGCCTCGACGTCCCCGAGGGCACGGTGCTCGGGCTGCTCGGCCCGAACGGCGCCGGGAAGACCACCACCGTACGGATCCTGACCACCCTGCTCCGGCCCGACTCCGGCCACGCGGTGGTCGCCGGCGTCGACGTGCTCAAGCACCCCAACCGGGTCCGCAGCCTGATCGGCCTGTCCGGTCAGTACGCGGCGGTCGACGAGTACCTGACCGGCTTCGAGAACCTCACCATGGTCGGTGAGCTCTACCAGATGAGCACCCGTGCCGCGAAGGCCCGCGCGCTGGAGCTGCTGGAGTGGTTCAATCTCACCGAGGCCAAGGACCGCACCGCCAAGACGTACTCCGGCGGCATGCGCCGTCGCCTGGACCTCGCCGCGGCGCTGGTCGTCCGTCCGCCGGTGATGTTCCTGGACGAGCCGACCACCGGTCTCGACCCGCGCAACCGGCTCGCCCTCTGGGAGGTCATCGAGACCCTGGTCGAGCAGGGCACCACGCTGCTGCTCACCACCCAGTACCTGGAGGAGGCCGACCGCCTCGCCCACGACATCGCGGTGGTCGACCACGGCCGGGTGATCGCGCGCGGCACCGCCGACCAGCTCAAGGCGCAGATCGGCGGCGAGCGGATCGAGGTCGTGGTGCACGAGCCCGGCCTGGTCGCCGACGCGGTCGGGGCGCTGTCCGGCTACGCGCTGAGCGAGCCGACGGTGGAGCGGAACACCCGCCGGATCACCCTGCCGATCAGCGGCGGCGCCCGGGTGCTCGCCGACGCCATCCGCGAACTGGACGCCCGCGGGATCGAGATCGACGACATCGGCCTGCGCCGCCCGACCCTGGACGACGTCTTCCTCACGCTGACCGGCCACGTCGCCGAGCAGCAGGACGAGGAGGGCGGCGACCCCAAGGCGCGCGGCCGGGGCAAGGGCAAGTCAGGCGCGGACGACGCCGACGGCCGGGACAAGCAGGCCGTCGCGGCCGGGAAGGAGCGCTGAGATGAGCACCGCCACCGAGCACGCCATCGGGGCGGCGATGCCCCGGCAGCGCCGCGGGCTGGCCGCCACGCTGCACGACTCCTGGGTCGTCGCCAAGCGCAACCTGCGCCGGATGACCCGCATCCCGGAGATCGTCGTCTTCGGCCTGATGCAGCCGGTCATGTTCGTGCTGCTGTTCTCGTACGTCATGGGCGGGGCGATCAAGATCCCCGGGGTGGACTCCAGCTCCCACACGTACATCCAGTTCCTGATGGCCGGCATCTTCGCCCAGACCGTCACCTTCGCCACCGCCGGGGCCTCGGCGGGCATCGCGGAGGACATGACCAAGGGGCTGGTGGACCGCTTCCGCTCGCTGCCGATGGCCCGCTCGGCGGTGCTGGTCGGCCGCACGCTGGCGGACCTGGTGCAGACCGGCTTCACGCTGATCGTGCTGAGCGTGGTCGCACTGCTGGTCGGCTGGCGGATCCACGACGGGGTGCTCAACGCGCTCGCCGCGTTCGGCCTGCTGCTGCTGTTGGGCTACGCCTTCTCCTGGATCGGCGCGCTGATCGGCCTGTCGGTGCGCAGCCCCGAGGCGGCCACCTCGGCCGGGCTGATCTGGCTGTTCCCGCTGACCTTCGTGTCCAACGCCTTCGTGCCGGTCAGCTCGATGCCGAGCTGGCTGCAGCAGGTCGCGTACTGGAACCCGTTCAGCGCCACCGTGCAGGCCTGCCGGGTGCTGTTCGGCAACCAGGTGGGGCCGGTGGACGACGCCTGGCCCATGCAGCACGCGGCGCTGGTGTCGGTGATGTGGTCGATCCTCATCACGGCGGTGTTCTCCTGGCTCGCGGTGCGCAAGTACCGTTCGGCCACCGCCTGAGCGGCCGCTGCCCGACCGGGCGGCGCCCGCGAGACGCGGAAGGGCGGCCGCGGAGTCCTGGACTCCGCGGCCGCCCTCGGCGTTGGTGGGGCCGGATCAGCCGGCGTGCGGCACGACCTTGACGATCTTCACCATGGCCGGCTTGCCGTTCGGCAGGTCGTAGGTGGCCTCGTCACCGATCTTCTTGCCGTCGATCGCGCGGCCCAGCGGCGACTGCGGGGAGTACACGTCCAGGTTGTCCGAGCCGGCCACCTCGCGGGAGGCGAGCAGGAACTCCATGAGGTCGTCCTCGTCGCCGTCGAAGGCGACCGTGACGACCATGCCCGGGGCCACCACGCCCGAGTCGGCCGGGGCCTCGCCGACCTTGGCCCGCTCCAGCAGCTGGGTGAGCTGGCGGATGCGCAGCTCGTACTTGCCCTGCTCCTCCTTCGCCGCGTGGTAGCCGGCGTTCTCCTTGAGGTCGCCCTCCTCGCGCGCCGCCTCGATCTTCTGGGCGATCTCGATGCGCCAGGGCCCGGTCAGGTGGTCCAGCTCGGCCTTGAGCTGGTCGTAGCCGGCCTGAGTGAGCCAGGTCACGTTCTCGCTGGTCTGGGTCACGGGTGCTCCTCGTAGGTGCTGGGGCTGTGCTGAGGGTGTGAGTCGTCAGCAGGGTTGGTGGTATATCGGTCTCAACTACAAAGCAACGCCCGCTCCCGTACCATCCGGTGCGGAAGGGGCGAAACCACGAGCCTAACAAGTCCCGCCGACAAGCGGGAGAGCCGTTGGCGTGCCATTGACGGTGGCGTTACGCCGCGGTGTACAGGACGGGGTGCGACCCCCTGCGGATGCCCGTTCCCCCGGTCGACTATGCGCCCTACCGGGCGGGCGTGCAGCCCAGCAGCTCGGCGGTGGTGCCGCGGGCCGTGGTGCGCAGGGTGACCGTCGCCTCGTAGCTGGAACCGGCCGCCGGCACGGGGAAGTCGGCCACCCCGACCACCGCGTGGTCGTCGCCCTGCGAACGGACCGTACAGGTCCCGGCCTGGCCGTCGCCCTTGCGCACGGTGAGGTGCAGCTGGACCTCGGAGTCGGAGAGCACCTGGAAGGTCGGCACCGAGCCGTTGATCTTGGTCTCGCGCAGCAGGTAGGAGCCGCCCAGCCAGGCGATCAGGCCCAGGCCCAGCACGCCGCAGACCGCGCCGACCACCTTGAGGCGGCGGTCCGAGTCGCGGTCGCCGCTCCGGCCGTAGCGCCCCTCGGGCAGCGTGGTGGCGGTGGTCTCTGCGGTCATCGGACTCGGTCCTCTCCTGGGGGAGGGGTCGCACGGGGGGTGCGCGGGCGGTGCGGGGCGGTGCGGGGAATGCGACGCTCCTCCAGTCCGTCACTATAGGAGGGGCACGCCCGCGGCCGGTCCGGCGGGGGCAGGGCTCGGCCGGCGCGGCGACTTCCGCGGGCCGACCCCGCGGCGACGCGGTCCCGAAGTGAGCGGTTCGTACGGTGGGCAGACCCGGACTTCGCGGAACGCCCGATGATGTGGAAGGAACGCAAGGCGTTGACTGAGCAGTTGCGACTGATGGCGGTGCACGCCCACCCGGACGACGAGTCCAGCAAGGGCGCGGCCACCATGGCCATGTACGTCGAGCAGGGTGTGGACGTGCTCGTGGCCACCTGCACGGGGGGCGAGCGCGGGTCGGTCCTCAACCCCAAGCTCCAGGGGGACCCGTACGTCGAGGAGAACATCCACGAGGTCCGCCGCAAGGAGATGGACGAGGCGCGGGCGATCCTCGGCGTCAAGCAGGCCTGGCTGGGCTTCGTGGACTCCGGCCTGCCCGAGGGGGACCCGCTGCCCCCGCTGCCGGAGGGCTGCTTCGCCCTGCAGGACGTCAAGGAGGCGGCCGAGCCGCTGGTCCGGCTGATCCGCGAGTTCAAGCCGCAGGTCATCACGACCTACGACGAGAACGGCGGCTACCCGCACCCGGACCACATCATGACCCACAAGATCACCATGCTGGCCTTCGACGCCGCGGGCGACCCGGACGCCTACCCGGAGGCCGGCGAGCCCTGGCAGCCGCTGAAGCTGTACTACAACCACGGCTTCCCGATGGGCCGCATCCGCGCCCTGCACGAGTACCTCACCGAGCACGGCCACGAGTCGCCGTACGGCGAGTGGATCGCGGGCTGGGAGAAGAGCGGCCGCAAGGAGCGCGAGATCACCACCCGGGTCCGCTGCGCCGACTGGTTCGAGACCCGCGACCGCGCGCTGATCGCCCACGCCACCCAGATCGACCCGGACGGCCCGTGGTTCCGGGTGCCGCTGGAGGTCCAGCGCGAGGTCTGGCCCACCGAGGACTACGAGCTCGCCCGTACCCTGGTCGACGTGGACCTGCCGGAGGACGACCTGTTCGCCGGGCTGCGCACCCCCACCCTGGCCGTCGAGGCCGCCGACACGCGCGACTGAACCACCCCCCGATGGCCCGGCTCCCCGTGAGCCGGGCCACCATAGAGATATGAGCGCCCCCGTGAACGTCCTCCACCTCGCCGCCGACCTCGCCGTCGACGACGCCAAGGTCACCCCCGGCCTGCTCGGCTTCGTCGTCTTCGCCGCTCTCGGCGTGGCGACCTGGTTCCTGGCCAAGTCGATGAACCGGCAGTTCAAGAAGGTCGACTTCGTGGAGGAGCCGGAGGCCCCGAAGGAGTGAGCCCCCGCCCCCCGCCGCCCGCCGATGCGGGAGGATGGGGGCATGCCGAACCGTCTCGCGGACGCGACCTCGCCGTACCTGCAGCAGCATGCCGAGAACCCGGTCGACTGGTGGGAGTGGGGCCCCGAGGCCTTCGCGGAGGCGGAACGGCGCGGGGTGCCGGTGCTGCTGTCGGTGGGGTACGCGGCCTGCCACTGGTGCCAATGAACTTACACAACCAGGTAGTCCTGACCTGGGGCGTTGCCAGGGGGTGACCGCATGGACACGTACGATGAGGAACTGGGCAAGAGCATAGACGCTTGGGTGGAGGCCGAATTGGCCGCCTCGCCCGAGTGGGGGCCCGAGAAGTACGCCAGCATTCGCCAGCGTCTGGAGGACGGCGCAACGGCTGTCGCCGCTGACGAGTAAGGGCGCGAAGTCGTAGAACGCAGCCCGGGGTCCAACCGGCCGGAAGGCCGGTTGGACCCCGGGCTGTCTGGTTCAGCAGCAGCCGCCAGCGGGAGCCTCGACGGGGGCACCGATGCTGATGGCCACCGGGACTGGTGCGGCGGCGGGGGCCGCGCAGCAGCCGCCGCCCGCGTCCTGCTGCGCGTCGGGCTGGTCGAAGAGGCCAGCGCCGCCGCAGACGCCGGTCTCAGGGAGAGTGAGTTCGACGCGGGTAGCGGCCTCGTGGTCGCCGGCGAGGTGGGCGGCGATGGAACGGACCTGCTCGTAGCCGGTCATGGCGAGGAAGGTCGGGGCGCGGCCGTAGGACTTCATGCCGACCAGGTGGACGCCCTGCTCGGGGTGGGAGAGTTCGGCGACGCCGTGCGGGTAGACGGTGCCGCAGGAGTGCTGGTTGGGGTCGATCAGCGGGGCCAGCTCGGTCGGCGCCTGGAGGCGCTCGTCCAAGCCGAGCCGCAGTTCGCCGAGGAAGGACAGGTCGGGCCGCAGGCCGGTCAGGACGATGATCTCGTCCAGGTCTTCGGCACGGTGACCGTCCTCGGAGACGAGGGCGAGCCTGTCGCCGGCCTCCTCGACGGCGGCGGTGCGGAAGCCGGTGACGGCGCTGGCGTGGCCGTTCTCGACGGCGGCCTTGGCGGCCTGGCCGAGGGCACCGCGGGCGGGGAGCTGGTCGGCGCTGCCGCCGCCGAAGGTGGAGCCGGTGATGCCGCGTCGCAGGACCCAGACCGCGTGGGTGCCGCTCTCCGTCTTGGCGAGGTCGGCGAGCATGGCGAGGGCGGTGAAGGCGGAGGCGCCGGAACCGACGACGGCAGTGCGCTTGCCCGCGTACCGGGCGCGGACCTGGGGGTCCTTCAAGTCCGGGATGCGGTAGGAGATTCGGGCGGCTTGGGTCTTCTCGCCGAGGGCGGGCAGGCCGTCGGCGCCGAGGGGGCTGGGGGTGGACCAGGTGCCGGAGGCGTCGATGACGGCGCCGGCGGTGATGCGCTCCTCGCGGCCGTCGGCGTGGCTGATGTGGACGGTGAAGGGCTGGGTCTCGCGGCCGGAGTCCACGACGCGGTCGCGGCCTGCGCGGGCGACGCCGGTCACTGTCGTGTTGTAGCGGACGGTGTCGCGGAGGGCGTCGGCGAGCGGCTGGAGGTACAGCTCGGCCCAGTCCGCGCCTGTCGGGTAGGTCGCGCCGTCGGGGCGGGTCCAACCGGTGGGGGCGAGGATCTTCTCGGCGGCGGGGTCCACGAGTTCGGCCCAGGTGGAGAACAGCCGCACGTGGCCCCACCCGCGCACCGCGCTGGCGGCTGCCGGGCCCGCTTCGAGGACCAGCGGGGTCAGGCCGCGCTCGGTGAGGTGGGCGGCGGCGGCCAGGCCGATCGGGCC